>JAKLLJ010000154.1 GCA_023150215.1 Thauera sp.
AGATCACCAGCACGTGCCAGATCCGCAGCAGTGCGCGCAGCCGCCCCGCCCACGGTACGCGCGGGCCGGCGGGGCCGGCGGCCGGGTTCAGGCGTACATAGATCATGATCGTGAGCATGTAGCCGAGCGCGGCCAGGATGCCCGGGACGAGCGCGGCGAGGAACAGGCGGGCGATGTTCTGTTCGGTGAGGATGGCGTAGATCACCAGCACCACCGAGGGCGGGATCAGCACGCCGAGGGTGCCGCCCGCCGACAGCGCACCGGTGGCCAGGCCTGGCGCATAGCCATGGCGGCGGAGCTCGGGCAAGGCGACCTGGCCCATGGTGGCGGCGGTGGCGAGCGAGGACCCGCAGATCGCGCCGAAACCCGCGCAGGCGCCGACCGCGCCCATCGCGATGCCGCCGCGCCAGTGGCCGACGAAGGCGTTGGCGGCATCGAACAGCCCCTTGGAGAGGCCGCCGCGCAGTGCGAACTGCCCCATCAGCAGAAACAGCGGCACCACCGCGAGGTCGTACACCGAGTAGCGCGCGAAGGCGGCGTTCTTCAGGTAGGCGAGCAGCGGCATCCACCCGACCATGGACACGTAGCCGGTGATGCCGGTGATCAGCATGGCGACCGCGATGTGCACCCGCAGCGCGAGCAGCACGAGCAGGAAGACGAAGGCCAGCAGGCCGAATTCGATGCCGCTCATGTGCGTACCTCGAGCAGGTTGATGGCAGCGGTGTAGAGCGCCGCACAGCCGAGCAGGAAGAAGGACGGCACCATCGCCGTGTACGCGTACCAGGTCGGTACGCCAAGGATCATCGAGCTGTCGCCGTTCATACGCAGCTCGCCCATGCCCACGCCGAGCCGCCACGCGACCAGGAAGGCCGCAGCGGCGAGCAGCATGCCGGCGAAGGCATCGAGCGCGGCGCGCACGCCCGCGCTCGCCCCCATCGTGAAGAAGTCCACGATGATGTGGCCGCGTACCATCTGGCAGAAGGGCAGGAACATCGACACCGTGATCGCGGTGGCGTACTGCACGAGTTCGAAATCACCCTGCACCGGCGTGCCGGTCAGCGCACGGCGGGCAATACTGAACACCATCATCAGGGCCATCGCGGTGAGGACCAGGCCACCGCCGATGGCGAAGGTCCGGCACAGGGCGTCGAGGGCACGGCCGACGCGGTCGCGCGGACGCTTCAGGGCCGGGGGTTGGGCGTCGTTCATCGGGCGCTCCGCGGAGTGAGGCTGCTGCAGGGGGGGGCCGGCCCCAAGGGCCGGGGCGGGGGCCGGCGCTGCGGACGGTCAGCGGCTGTGGTCGGCGATCAGCGCGCGCGCGGCCTCGAGCAGGCGGGCACCGTCAGCGCCCTTGGCGGAGACATCCTTCGTCCATTGCTCGGCCACGCTGCTGCTGGCCGCCTTCCATTTCTCGAGCTCGGCGGAAGGCAGGGTGTTGATCGTGTTGCCGTTGTCGGCGAGCTTCTTGCGCGCCGGGCCGTCGGCCTCGTCGTAGACCTTGCCGATCCAGGCCGAGGTGTCGGCGCCGCTGTTGGCGTCGATCACCTTGCGCAGCTTCTCGGGCAGGCTTGCGTAGCGGGCCTTGTTCATCGCGAACACGAACACCGTGGTGTAGATCCCGGCGAACTTCGGGTCGCCCTCGCTGGCATATTTCGTGAGTTCGTGGCCCTTGATCGCCGGTACCACCTCGTACGGCAGGATGGCGCCGTCGATCACGCCCTTGGACAGCGCCTCCGGCACCTGCGGCACCGGCATGCCCACCGGGCTGGCGCCGAGCGAGGCGAGCATCAGATTGGTGAGCCGGGTCGGCGCACGCAGCTTGGTGCCCTTGATGTCGTCGAGGCTGGCGACCGGCTTCTTGACCATGAAGAAGTGGCCGGGGCCGTGCACATGAAAGGCGATCGGATGCACCGCCTCGAACTCCTTGCGATCGTGGGCCTGGACGAAGTCCCACACCGCGCGGCTGGTCGCTTGCGCAGTGGAGATCATGAACGGCAGCTCGAACACCTCGACGATGGGGAAGCGCCCGGCGCTGTAGCCGGGTAGCGTCCACACGATGTCGGCGACACCGTCGCGCGCCTGGTCGATCAACTGCGCGGGCGAGCCGCCGAGCTGCATCGATGGAAAGATCTGGCACTTGAGCTCGCCGGCCGATTCGGCCTCGATCTTCGCGCACCACGGGGTGATGAACTTGGCGTGCGCGGTCGAGCCGGTAGGCAGGAAGTGATGCACGCGCAGGATCTCCGGCGCGGCGAAGGCGGGCAGGGATGCAGCCAGGCAGAGGCCGGCGGTGGCGAGCGTGCGCAGGGCGGTGCGGAACTTTGGCATGGTTGTCTCCTGGGTTTCTGGTGTGCTCAGCCGGCGTGGCGGGCGAGCTCGTTGCGACGCAGCTTGCCGGTGTCGGTACGCGGGAAATGGTCGACCAGGTGCACCTTCTCGGGGCGCTGGTAGGGCGGCAGGGTCTCGATCGCGGCCTGCGCCGCGGCCAGCACCTTTGGCGGCGGCAGATCGCCGGGAATCGCGAACAGGTGCAGGCGGATCATGTCGGCGTCGGCGCCCTGCACCGGGATCAGGCAGATCTCCTCGGCCTTGCCGCGCATGCGTTCCTGCAGGGCCTGTTCGATCGCGACCACGTCCACCCAGCGCCCGAACACCTTCACGAGCTGGTCGGTGCGACCCGCGAACAGCCAGCCGCCATCGGGTGCGCGGCGGAACACATCGCCGGGGGCAAAGCGGCCGTTGGCGAAGCGCGCGCTGTCGTGGGTGACCACCCGCGAGTAGCCGAGCGCGACCGCAGGGTGGGAGAACCACAGCCGCCAGGTCTCGACCTCGCCGCTAGTCAGCTGCTCGGGCTGGATGTCGGTCAGCGGCGTGGGCTGCGCCGCGTCCATCGCCGGCGTGCGGTAGAGCATCAGCGACAGGGTCTCGGTGGTGCCGTAGCCGTTGATCAGCGCCACGCCGGTCATTGCCTGCCATTCGCTGGCGAGCGCGGGCGGACAGGCCTCGCCGGCAGACACGGCGGCGCACACGCCGCGAAAGCGCACTCCGGCGTCGATCAGGCGACGGTAGAGCGTGGGCACGCTGAAGAAGATGTGTGGTTCGTGACGCTCGACCATCGCGGCGACGCGCTCCGGGTCGGGCCAGGCCGGGTCGAGGACCACGGTGGCGCCCAGGCGCAGGCCGGCGAAGAAGGCGTTGGCAAGCGGGTAGGCGAAGAAAAGCTTGGAGCTGGAGTAGAAGCGGTGTTGCGGGCGTGCGCCGAGGATGTCACGGGCAAACACGTGGGCGTCGCGGATGGCGCGGTGGGCGTGGATGATGCCCTTGGGGCGGCCGGTGGTGCCCGACGAGTAGAGCAGGAAGGCGGGGTCGTCGTCGGCCGCCTGCACCGCGTCCGGGGTTGCGGTGGCGCGCTCGACCCGGCGCCGCCATTCGGTGAGGTCGATCGCACGCTTGTCGCCGAGCGCGCGCGCGGCCTGGTCCTCGAGCAGCGCCGCCGCGGCGCCGGAATCCTGCATCAGGTCGGTGATCTGCGCCGCCGCGGTGCGCGGGTTGATCGCGATCGGGCGCACGCCGGCCCACAACATGCCGATGAAGGCGGTGGCCCATTCGATGCCGTCGGGAAGGGCGAGCACGCACGCATCACCCGGGCGCAGGCCGGCGTCGTGCAGCGCGGCGGCGCTGCGGATGCAGTCGGCGCGCAAGCCGGCGTAGTCGACGCGGAGGTCACCCTCGATCAGCGCGATCCGTCCGGGATCGCCGGCGAGCAGATGTTCGGCGGCGTTCAAGATGCCGCTCCGGCTTGACTGGCTTGACGTCCGCTGGCGGCAATGGGCGCGCGGCCCCCTGGGTGCAGGACAAACATGTTCGACGTGCCTCCTCGATCGAGTCCCTCTTGCGGGGCGGTATTTGTTTTTTTGTTCGGGTCATTAAATGCCCCTCGTCGATGCTGCACAATACAAATGAACGGATTACCTTTATTGACTTGATCGATAACCTTTGGGGGCGGCGTGAGCCTGCACGACTTCGACCTCAACCTGCTGCGCGTGCTGCTCGCGGTCTATGAGGCGGGCAGCGTCAGCCGTGCGGCGGAGAGCCTCGGGGTCAGTCAGCCGACGGTGAGCAGTGCGCTCGGCCGCCTGCGTCGCAGCCTGGGCGAGCCGCTGTTCATCAAGACCGCGGCCGGGGTGACGCCGACGGCGCGCACGCATGCGCTGGCCGCGAGCGCGCGCGCGATGCTGCTGCGGCTGGAGGCGGACTTCTTCGTTGCCGACCGCTTCGATCCGGCGCGCTACGCGGGAAACCTGACCGTGGCGCTGTCGGACGTGGGCGAACTCGTGTTCCTGCCCCGCATCCTGGACAGCGTGCGCCGTCAGGCGCCGCACAGCACGCTGAATTCGGTGGCGCTGGCACCCGGTGAAATGATGCGTGCGATGGAGGATGGCGAAGTCGATCTGGCGATCGGCTATTACCCCGACCTGGACGCTGCGGGCTTCTACCGCGAGAAGTTGCTGAGCCACCGCTTCGTGTGCCTGCTGCGCGCCGATCATCCGGTGCAGGACAAGCAGCTGTCGCTGGAACGCTTCCTGGCGCTGGACCATGCCGCGGTGCGCGCCAAGGGACGTAGCCAGGAAATCTTCGAGAAGTACCTCGAGCGCCTGCGCATCGAGCGCCGCATCGTGCTGCGCACCCCGCACTTCATGAGCCTGCCGGGGATCATCGGCCGCTCCGACCTGGTGGTGACGCTGCCGCACGCGATCGGCCACTACTTCACCCGCGTGGGCGAGAACGTGCGCATGGCCGAGCCGCCGCTGGCGATCCCGCGCATCGAGCTTTACCAGCACTGGCACCGCGGCTTTCACCACGATCCGCGCAACCGCTGGCTGCGTACGCTGGTCGCGAGCCTGTTCTCGGCGGAAAGCGACGAGTGGCCCTATCCGTTCGCGTGAGCGGCGCGACGGGCCGGCTACAGCCGGAAAGAAGCCTGCGCCCTGCCGGCCGCGGCCGGTTCGCAACCCCGGATCAGGGTACGGCGGGCCCGCGCCGGCTCAGCCGGCCCGCCGGCGCGCCTCGCTGAGCGGCATCACGTCGGGCATCTCGAAGCGCTTGCGCGCGAAATCGTCCTCGGCGAGCGGCGTGCAGGGCTTGAGGGTGGCCAGGCTGCGGCGGGCGAGGCTCTGATAGCAGTTGGTGCCGATCACCTTCCAGTCGCGCTCCTGCTCGGTGAGCTCGCGCAGCACCTTGGCCGGCACGCCGGCGACCAGCACGCCGGGCGGGATCTTCATCTCCGCCTTCACGAACGCGGCGGCGGCAACGATACTGCCTTCGCCCACTTCGGCATAGTCCATCACCACCGCGTTCATGCCGATCAGTGCGTTGCGGCCGACCTTGCAGGCATGCAGCACGGCGGCATGGCCGACGTGGCCATTGACCCCGACCACGGTGTCGATGCCCGGAAAGCTGTGCAGCACGCAGCAGTCCTGCACGTTGCTGCCTTCCTCGAGCACGATGCGGCCGAAATCGCCGCGTAGCGAGGCGAGCGGGGCGACGTAGCAGCCGGCGCCGACGAACACGTCGCCGATCAGCACAGCGTCCGGATGGACGTAGGCGGTGGGATGGACGACCGGGCGGACGCGGTCGATCTCGTAGCAGGGCATGGGCTGGCTCCGGTGAAGAGGCGGCTTGCGCCGCCGGGTTGGGTCGATGTTTCGGCGCCGAGCGTCAGCTCGAGCGCGGGGGCTGCGTCGCGCGCAGCGGAGGGTGTTCGCTCGTCTCCTTGGGACGGCATCGCTGCGCGTTCTTCTTGCGGACGCCCACGCGAAAAATCGCGAGGACGCGTGCGCGCAATCATAATGCCGGGCACGGCACACGCCAGCCCTTCGAACACTTCAAGCCGATCCGTGCGCGTGCGGCGACGGCATACGGAGACCTGCATGACCCCGAAGTTCCATCCGCTCAAGGTGGCCGAAGTAAGGCGCGAGACCGCCGACGCGATCAGCGTGCGCTTCGCGGTCCCTGCCGAACTGGCCGCGGACTACCGCTTCATTCCCGGCCAGCACCTGACGATCCGCACCGCCGTCGACGGCGAATCGCTGCGGCGCTCGTATTCGATCTGCAGCGCGGTCGATGACGGCGAGCTGCGCGTGGTGATCAAGCGCGTCCCCGGTGGCCGCTTCTCGCGCTGGGCGGTCGCGGGCATCCAGGTGGGCGACGTGATCGAGGTGATGACGCCCAAGGGGCGCTTCCACGCCAATGCCGACCCCTCGGCCCGCCGTCATTACGTCGCTTTCGCCGCGGGCGTCGGCATCACGCCGATCATCTCGATGATCCGCAGCACGCTGAAGGCCGAGCCGGGCAGCCGCTTCACGCTCGTGTATGGCAATCGCGGCCAGAACAGCGCGATCTTTTCCGAGGCGCTCGAAGACATCAAGGATCGCTACCTGACGCGCTTCATGCTGTATCACGTGTTCTCGCGCGAGGCGCAGGACGTGGCGCTGTTCAATGGCCGCCTCGACCGCGAGCGCGTGCTCGCCTTCCTCGATACACTCATCGCGGCCGACACCATCGATGCGGCCTTCATCTGCGGGCCGGGTGACATGATCGACGCGGTGCGTGACGGGCTGCTGGCCGCTGGCGTGGTCGCCGAGCGGGTGCATCTGGAGCGCTTCGGGGTGCCGGTGTCGGCGCCGGTGCACCATGTCGAGCCGGGCGACGCGGCGCAGGCCCGGGTCACGATCGTCGCCGACGGTCTCAGGCGCGAGGTGGAGTTCCGTGCCGACGATCCCTCGATCCTCGACGCGGCGCTGCGTGCGGGCATGGACCTGCCATATGCCTGCAAGGGCGGCGTATGCTGCTCTTGCCGCGCCAAGGTGGTCGAGGGCGAGGTCCGCATGGACAAGAACTACGCCCTCGAACAATCGGACGTCGATGCCGGCTACGTGCTGACCTGCCAGGCCCATCCGCTGACCGAGAAAGTGCTGATCAGCTATGACGAACGCTGAACGTGGCGGCCGCGCCCTTGCCGGCGCGTGCACCGCTCAACCCTGGCACGCCGTTGCGGCGAACGCGATGTGCGTGCCGTGTCGCACAGGAGCACGAATTCCGTAATGACCAGAGGCAAAGCCCCGACCTTCCAGCTGCAACGCGCGACGATCCTCGACGCGGCCGCCGACTTGTTCGCGGCCAGGGGCTTCCACAATGCGTCCATGGCCGAGATCGCCCGCGCGTGCGGCGTTTCCAAACCGCTGCTCTACCACTACTACCGCGACAAGGAGCACATCCTGTACGACATCGCGGCCACGCATGTGGAAGACCTGCTTGCCGTCGTGGCGCGCGTCGATGCCGAGGCAGGCACGCCGCGCACTCGCCTCGAGCACCTGATCCTGCGCTTCATGCAGGCCTATGAGGGAGGGCGCAAGCAGCATGTCGTGCTGATCCAGGACGTCAAGTTCCTCAGCCCGGAGCAGCGTGCGCAGGTGCAGGCGCAGGAACGGCGGGTGGTGCGTGCCTTTGCCGACGCCGTCGAGGCGGTCGAGCCCGGGTTGCGCGGCAGTGCGCTCGACAAGGCGGTGACCATGGTCCTGTTCGGCATGATGAACTGGACCTTCACCTGGCTGCGCCCCGATGGGGCCTTGTCCTACGAGGACATGGCGAAGGTGGTGACGCGGATCTTCCTGCACGGGGTCAGCGGCGGCGCGGCCGGCGCGCTGGAGCTCATGCCCCGCCTGGCGCTGCCCGGCTGGCGCACCCTGGCCTGGGACATGCCGGGCTACGGCGCCAGCGAGCCCTTCGAGCCCGACACCCCAG
>JAKLLJ010000155.1 GCA_023150215.1 Thauera sp.
CGCACCAGCACCCGGGTGTCGATCAGTCCCGCGACCGCCTGCAGGATCACCGCTGCCAGCACCGGCTTGGGCAGGTGCCACAGCATCGGGGTGAGCCACAGCAGGGTGACGACCACGCAGGCCGCAGTGATCAAGGACGACAGGCCGGTGCGGGCCTCGTTCGCATAATTGAGTGCTGAGCGCGAAAATGACGCGCTTACCGGCATGCCGCCGGTAAAGGCCGCAGCGACCTTGCCCAGGCCCTGGCCGACCAGCTCCTGATCCTGATTCCAGGCCTCGCGGGTGCGCCCGGAGATCAGCTTGGCGCTCGCCGCCGCCTCCATGAAACTCACCAGGGCGACCACGAAGGCGGCCGGCAGCAGGGCTGTGATGAGATCGGGGCGCAGCGGCGGCAGGCCGAGCTCGGGCAGCCCGCTTGGCACCGCGCCGACCACCGCGCCGCCGCGCGCCTCGAATCCGCTCCACGCCGACAGCGCGATCGCCACCGTCACGACCAGCGGCACGCCAGGCAGGCGCGGCCACTGGTGCTTGAGCACCACCAGTGCAGCCAGGCTGCCGAGGCCGAAGGCGACCGCCGCCGGATCGACCTTGGCAAGGCCGCCCAAGGCGGCGGCGAAATCCATCACCAGGTGCTGCGATTGCGCCATCGACAGTCCGAGCAGTGGCGGAATCTGGGTCAGGCAGATGATCAGCGCGGCGGCGTTGACGAAGCCCATCAGCACCGGCACCGACAACAGGTTGAGCAGCCAGCCCAGACGCAGTAAGCCGAAGGCGAGCTGGAACAGCCCGGAGAGCAGTGCGAGCAGCAGCGCCAGGCCCGCGACGTCGCCGCCCGCGCTGGCGGCCAGCGGCAGGATGCTGGCACCCACGAGCAGGCTGGTGAGCGCCACCGGCCCGGTCGACAATTGGCCGCAGGAACCGAACAGTGCGGCCACCACGGCAGGCACCAGCGCCGCGTACAGGCCGATGTGCGGCGGCAGGCCGGCGAGCTTGGCGTAGGCGAGCGCCTGCGGGATCAGCACCAGCGCCACCGTGACCCCGGCGACGAGGTCGCCGCGCAGGCCGTGCGTGCGCCATTGGGCGGGCCAGGCGAGAAAGGGAAGCAGGCGGCGGGCGGGCATGGAGGTGCTGTGGCGCAGCGGATGTGCCGCTTGGGTTCCAGACGCACCGATGGTAAGGGCTATTGCGGTGGGCGCGCAGCACAAAAAAAGGCATCGACCGCGCGGATGACGCGTGTCGATGCCTGATGGGTGGCGGTTCCGCCTGCCGCGGAACCTGTCGCAGGGCTCAGCCCAGGCGACGCCTGCGGATCATCGCGAGGCCGAGCAGACTGGAGCCGAGCAGCGCGAGGCTTGCAGGCTCCGGCACCTGTTGCGGGTTCGCAAGCCGGGTACTGATGAAGACCTGCTCGAAGTTGTTATCCTGGGATGCAGCGGTGCCGTAGGGAACGCAGTTGGCGTTTCCGCCATTGCCGGTGACGGAAAACGCCGGTTCCACGCACCCGTAGCGCAGGTCGATACGCATCACGTACTGGTTGAGGTCGTCACCGGCGCCCATCAGGCCGGCGATGTAATCGTCGAGTTCGGGGATGGTGATCGCGTACGGCGCCTGATTCTCACCGAGGTTGTGGTTGATTGCGTCAAAAGAGCCGGACGGCGCTGTGGTGCAATCCACCAAGCCGGCGCCGCCCTTGTCGACGCAGACCTGCCCGCCGGACATCACGAAATCGGTGACCTCCGGTGCGTTCCCTTCGCTGGTGTAGAGGGCGACGTCACCGTAGGGCACGCCTCCGCCGAGGGGAGGGGGGCCGAAGCCCGGGGCGGGAAGGTCGCCGACCCCGTCGCCATCGCGCTGTTCGGCCGTGCGCGGATCGTTGGTCACGTCAAAGGTCTTGTAGATCTGCGTTCCGGTCAGATTCGTCAGGGTGACGCGCGCCCACACGGCGAGGTTTTGCGTGAGACCGTCCTGGCTGTTCGGCTCGTTATTCACGAAGAAGAAGGTCATGTAGTTCTTCGCGAAGTCGAAGGTGCTGTCGAGCGCTCCAAGGGTGGCGTCCCAAGTGTTCGTCAGGTCGCCGGTGAAGCTGGCGGTGGTTCCGTTGCTGCCCGGCTCGTTGGCCGCAGTCATCGTGAAGGACATCTCGTTGTTCGAGGCTCGGAAAGCGTCGTCGATGGACGCATTCTCGTTGTCCATGTGTCCGCCAGCGCCCTGCACGATATAGATGCGCGGATCGGTTTCAGCCGCGCCGGGCGAGCCCTTGACGTTGTAGGGGCAACCCGGACCATACTCGCTGCCGCACGCAAAGTAGTTCGCGACCGCCAGCGAGTAACTGTTGCCATCGCCATATGTGACGTAGCCCACGCCCGAAAGGTTGACCAGTGCCGCTGATGCCGACGAGGCTCCAAATGCGGCAAGCATTGCGACGATGATGTTTCTGGCTTTCATGGCCAATCCCTCCTCAAATTGTTGCAATCTTTTAAAGCAATGGCCGTGCCTGATTTATAAGTAATTGAAAAAAAACAAGAAAAAATTTTTGTGAGCCTAATGGAGCGAGCCAGTGTAAAAAAAGTCGACGCCTGCTTGACGTCTGGCGATGAGGGGCTGGATCGATGCGATCAATGATGAATTCATGCAATGCGCTCAATGTTATTATTACGTCATTGAACTGATGGTGACTCGAGTCGCTGCAAGGAGGTCAAATGGCATTCAATCGTTCCCAAGATGATCCATAATACATTATGGATACCCATTAAGCATCATTGGTGGCGCCCTCATGAATTCGCTTATGCCTCGATCGGGTCCGCCTCACCGCTTGTGTCGCGGTCGTGGTCTGCGACGCATGCGGGCGCATGCCGTGCTGCGTGTGTCAGACGCTCGCGCGCATAATTCGGGGGCCCTCAATCCAGAGCCGCAACGATGGCCGCCAGCCGCATTCCCCCGATCCAGTGCCTGCTCACCTTCGAGGCCGTCGCCCGCCTGCGCAGTGCCAGCCGCGCCGCCGAGCAGCTGTGCGTCACCGTCAGTGCGGTGAGCCACCGCCTCCGCCAGCTCGAATCCCACCTCGGCATCCGCCTCTTCACCCGCGCCGACTTCAGCCTCACCGCCGAGGGTGCCACCTATCTGCAGCACGTGCGCACCGCGCTCGTTGCGCTGCAGCAGGTGCCCGGTGCGCGCGGCGGCGAGCAGCCGCCGCGCCTGCGGGTGGCGGTCACGCCGTCCTTCTGCCGCCAGTTCCTGATGCCCAGGCTGGAGCTTTTTCGCCGCGACTGGCCGGACATCGAGCTGACCCTGCAGGTGTCGATTCCCTTGCGCGACGTGACCGCTGAGGAAGCCGACCTCGAGATCCGCTACGGTCTGGGCGGCTACACCGATCGCGAGCACCGGCTGCTGCTGCGCGACGCGGTGGTGCCGGCCTGCAGCCCGGGCTTTCTCGACGAGTTCGGACCCTTCGATGGCTTTGCCAGCGCTGCCGAATGCAGCGCCACCGCGCTCGTGCGCAGCCCGCTCGAGCCCTGGGCGAACTGGTTCGCGCATTGCGGGCTGGCGCTGGCGGAGCCGGTGCGCGGCGCGCAGTTCAACGACCTCGGCCTCGCCTACGATGCGGCGGCGAGCGGCTTCGGGGTCGCGCTCGTGCGCCACAAGCTGGGCGCGGCCTGGTTCGATGGCGGGCGGTTGTTGCCGCTGTCGCCGCGGCCGCTGGTGTCGCCGCTGGCGCATTACATCTGCTGGCGCCCGGGCGCGCTCGAGCGCTGGGAGTGCGCGGCGTTCGCCGATTGGCTGCAGGCCGTGCTGCCGTGAGCCGGCCAGCGTGCGGCGGGAACGGTTGAAGTTTCTTCAAGTCGGTCGACAAGAGGCGTCAAACAGGCTGCGGGCGCGAGCCTCTATACTTCCTGCAGTTTCGTGGTTCCGATGCGTGGGTGGAGCGCGTAGGCGCGGATCTCGAGGCGCCGGTGTACCGGCGCATGCAGGATGGACGCGGCTTGGCGAGGAGGCGAGGATGATGCTGGAGAACGAAGCGCTGGCGTTCGGTGAGACCGAGCGCGATTTTTCTGCGGTGGACAAGGCGCGGGTGGTCGCGGCGCTGACCCGCGTGCTGCCGGCCGGCGCGCTGATGTACGACACCGAGGACCTGCGCCCCTACGAATGCGACGGCCTGGCCGCCTACCGGGCGCTGCCGTTGGTGGTGGCGCTGCCGACCACCGAGGAGCAGGTGGTCGCGGTGCTGCGCACCTGCTTCGAGCTGGGCGTGCCGGTGGTGGCGCGCGGTGCGGGTACCGGCTTGTCGGGCGGGGCGCTGCCGCACACGCGCGGCGTGTTGCTGTCGCTGGCGCGCTTCACCCGCATCCTGCAGCTCGACCCGCTCGCGCGCACCGCAGTGGTGCAGCCGGGCGTGCGCAACCTGGCGATTTCCGAGGCCGCCGCAGCGCATGGCCTGTACTACGCGCCCGATCCATCTTCGCAGATCGCCTGTTCGATCGGCGGCAACGTCGCCGAGAACGCGGGCGGCGTGCATTGCCTCAAGTACGGCCTCACGGTGCACAACCTGCTGCGCGTGCGCGGGGTGACGATCGAGGGCGAGATCGTCGAGATCGGCTCGGCGGCGCTCGACGCGCCGGGCTACGACCTGCTCGCGCTCGTCACCGGCTCCGAGGGCATGCTGGTGGTGCTCACCGAGGTCACCGTCAAGCTGGTGCCCAAGCCGCTGTTCGCGCAGTGCGTGCTCGCCGCCTTCGACGATGTGGTGCGTGCCGGCGAGGCGGTGGCGAAGATCATCGCCGCCGGCATCATCCCTGCCGGCCTCGAGATGATGGACCAGCCCGCCACCGCGGCGGTCGAGGAGTTCGTGCATGCAGGCTATCCTCTCGACGCCAAGGCCATCCTGCTGTGCGAGTCCGACGGCACCCCCGAGGAAGTGGCCGAGGAGATCGGCCGCGTGCGCGCGGTGCTGGAGGACAGCGGCGCCACCGAGATCCGCGTCTCGGCCGACGAGGCCGAGCGCCTGCGCTTCTGGGCCGGGCGCAAGGCCGCCTTCCCGGCGGCGGGGCGGATCTCGCCCGACTACTACTGCATGGACGGCACCATCCCCAGGAAGCGGGTCGGCGAGATGCTCACCGCGATCCAGGAGATGGAGCACAGGTACGGCCTGCGCTGCCTGAACGTCTTCCACGCCGGCGACGGCAACCTGCACCCGCTGATCCTGTTCGATGCCAACCAACCCGACGAGATGGAGCGTGCCGAGGCGTTCGGTGCCGAGATCCTCGAGCTGTCGGTGGCGCTCGGCGGCACGATCACCGGCGAGCACGGCGTGGGCCTGGAGAAGATCAACCAGATGTGCGCGCAATTCACCCCTGCGGAAGTGCGCCAGTTCTTCCGCGTCAAGGCGGCTTTCGATCCGCCCGGGCTGCTCAATCCCGGCAAGGCGATCCCGACCCTGAACCGCTGCGCCGAATACGGCCGCATGAAGGTCAGCAAGGGCCATGTGCCGTACCCCGACATTCCGCGCTTCTGACCTGGAACCACACGATGACGACGATCGAGAACGAATGGGCCGAGCGTGTGCGTGCAGCGGCCGCGGCGAACACGCCGCTGTGCCTGCGTGGCAGCGGCAGCAAAGATTTTTACGGCCGCGCGCCGGTGGGCGAGGTGTTCGAGCTGTGCGCCAACCAGGGTGTGATCGCCTATGAGCCGACCGAGCTGGTGGTGACCGTGCGCGGCGGCACGCCGCTTGTCGAGCTGGAGGCGATGCTGGCGGAGCAGGGCCAGTACCTGCCCTTCGAGCCGCCGCACTTCGGCGCCAGCGCGACCGTGGCCGGCAGCGTCGCGGCCGGCCTGGCGGGGCCGCGGCGCGCCACCGCCGGTGCAGTGCGCGACTTCATGCTCGGCGTCAAGGTGCTCGACGGGCGCGGCGAGGTCATGCGCTTCGGCGGCCAGGTCATGAAGAACGTCGCCGGCTATGATGTCTCGCGCCTGATTGCGGGCAGCCTGGGCACCCTCGGTATCGTGCTCGAGGTGTCGCTGAAGGTGCTGCCGCGCCCGGTGGCCGAAGCTACCCTGCGTTTCGAGCTCGACGAGGCGACGGCGATCCGTCGCGTCAGCGAATGGGGCGGCCAGCCGCTGCCGGTGTCGGCCACCCTGTGGCAGGACGGTGTGCTGCACCTGCGCCTGTCGGGCGCCGAGGCCGCGGTGCAGGCCGCGGTCGAACGCCTGGGCGGGGAGCGGGTGGGCGACACCGAGGCCGACGCGGTGTGGTCCGCCGTTCGCGAGCAGACCCTGCCGGCGTTCAGGCCCCGCATGGGCGAGATGCTGTGGCGGCTGTCGCTGCCCTCGACCGCGCCTGCGCTGGGCCTGCCCGGACGACAGGTCATCGAATGGGGCGGCGCGCAGCGCTGGCTCGCCGGCAGCGCCGATGCAGACAGCGTGCGCGCGCGTGCGCTCGCGCTCGGCGGCCATGCCAGCGCATTTCGCGGCGGTGATCGCAAGGGCGAGGTGTTCCAGCCGCTTGCCGCACCGCTCGCCACCATCCACCGCCGCCTCAAGACGGCCTTCGACCCTGCCGGCATCTTCAACCCTGGCCGCCTCTACCCGGAGTTCTGATCGATGCAGACCCAGCTCGCCGATTTCATCCGCGACACCCCCGAAGGCCGCGAGGCCGGGGAGATCCTGCGCAAGTGCGTGCATTGCGGCTTCTGCACCGCCACCTGTCCGACCTACCAGTTGCTCGGTGACGAGCTCGACGGACCGCGCGGACGGATCTACCTGATCAAGCAGGTGCTCGAGGGCGCAGAACCCACCGCGAAGACCCGCCTGCACCTCGACCGCTGCCTGACCTGCCGATCCTGCGAGTCCACCTGTCCGTCGGGTGTGCATTACAGCCGCCTGCTCGACATCGGCCGCCACGTGGTCGACGCACGCGTGCCGCGTCGTGGCAAGGATGCGCTGGTGCGCCGCGCCTTGCGCGAGTTCGTGCCGCGGCCGGCGCTGTTCGGGCTGGCGATGAAGGCCGGGCGCGCCGTGCGCGGCCTGCTCCCGAAGACGCTGCAGGACAAGGTGCCGACGCTGCGCCCGGCCGGGCGCTGGCCGACGCCACGCCACGCACGCCGGGTGATCGCGCTCGCCGGCTGCGCGCAGCCGGCGATGGCGCCGTCGATCAACGCCTCTGCGGCGCGCGTGCTCGACGCGCTCGGCATCTCGATGGTCGAGTCGGCGGGCGCCGGCTGCTGCGGTGCGGTGCGCTTTCACCTCGACGACCTCGAGGGTGCGCGCGCCGACGCCCGCCGCAACATCGATGCCTGGTGGGCCGATATCGACGCGGGCAGGGTGGAGGCGATCGTGATGACGGCATCGGGCTGCGGCGTGCAGGTGCGCGACTACGCTCATCTGCTGCAGCACGACCCGGCCTATGCCGAGCGTGCGCAGCGGGTGAGCGCGCTGACGCGCGACATCGCCGAGGTGGTGGCGGCCGAGGCCGCGCCCCTGCAGGCGCTCCTGGCGGCGCACCCGCAGCCGCGCCAGAAGCTTGCCTGGCATGCGCCGTGCACGCTGCAGCACGGCCAGCGCATCCGCGGGACGGTCGAGTCGCTGCTCGGCGCCGCCGGCTACGAACTCACCCTGGTGCGCGATCCTCACCTGTGCTGCGGCTCGGCCGGAACCTACTCGATCCTGCAGCCAGAGCTGTCGGCGCAGCTGCGCGCAAACAAGCTCGACAGCCTGCTTGCGGGCGGCGCCGGGCATATTGCCTCGGCCAACATCGGCTGCATCGGCCATCTGCAGGCGGGGACCGAAGTGCCGGTGATGCACTG
>JAKLLJ010000156.1 GCA_023150215.1 Thauera sp.
GAGGCCTATCTGGGGGTGCTGGTAGATGACCTGATCACGCGCGGCGTGTCCGAGCCTTACCGCATGTTCACCTCGCGCGCCGAGTACCGCCTGTCGCTGCGCGAGGACAACGCCGACCTGCGCCTGACGGAAAAGGGGCGCGCGCTCGGTCTGGTGGGCGACGTGCGCTGGGCCGCCTTCTGCGCCAAGCGCGAGGCGATCGAGCGCGGCACCGCGCAGTTGAAGGCGGCGTGGGCGCGGCCGGAGGCGATCCCCGCCGACGACCAGGCGCGCGTGCTCGGCAAGGCGCTCGAGCGCGAGCAGCGCTACTTCGAGCTGCTGCGCCGGCCGGAGACGACCTACGACTCGCTGATGAGCCTGCCCGGCGCGCCGGACGAGCGCGAGACCGACCCGCAGGTGATCGAGCAGATTGAGATCGCCGCCAAGTACCAGGGCTACATCGACCGCCAGCAGGAAGAAGTGGCGAGGCAGACACAGGCCGAATCCACGCGCCTGCCGGTCGAGCTCGACTATGCGCAGGTGCGCGGGCTGTCCAAGGAAGTGCAGCAGAAGCTCAGCCAGTACAAGCCGGAGACCATCGGCCAGGCCGGCCGCATCCAGGGCGTGACGCCGGCGGCGATCTCGTTGCTGCTGGTGTGGCTCAAGCGCCGCGAGCTGGCGGCACGGGCTGGCGCTGTGGCACCCGCGGCTGCGGCGCCGGCGAGCGGTGTGGACGATGCGGCGCGGAGGCCGGCAGCATGAGCGGGCGCCTGCAGCCTCATGCTGTTCAGCTTGCCGAGGGCGTCGCCGCGCTCGGCCTCGCCCTGCCGCAGGAAACCCTCGGCCGCCTGCTCGCCTTCGGCGAGCTGCTGCTGAAGTGGAACAAGGTCTACAACCTCACCGCGATCCGCAATCCGCAGGAGCTGATCACCCACCACCTGCTCGACTCGCTCGCGGTACTGCCGCATCTTGCCGCGGTCGATCGGCTCGCCGACATTGGCTCCGGCGGCGGCCTGCCCGGCGTGGTACTGGCGATCGTGCGCCCCGGATTGGTGGTCAGCTCGATCGAGACCGTGGGCAAGAAGGCGAGCTTCCAGCAGCAGGCGAAGATCGAGCTCGGGCTGGGCAACTTCAGCGTGGTGAACAAGCGCGTGGAGCAGGTACAGGCCGCAAGCCTGCCCGGCGCTGCCGCCGAAGGCGTGGTCTCGCGGGCGTTTTCCAGCCTGGCCGATTTCGTGAGCCTGTCCGGCCATCTTGTCGCCGAGGGGGGAGCGCTGTATGCGATGAAGGGCGTCAACCCCGCCGGAGAGGTCGCCGCGCTGCCTGCCGGCTGGGCGGTGGCCGAGACGCATGCGCTGGTCGTGCCCGGCCTGGACGCCGAGCGTCACCTGCTGGTCATCCGTCGCGCGTGACACGGGTGGGCGGGAAGGCTCCGCGTGCGGCAGGCCAGAGCGGGGCAGCACGGGCGACTTCGAGGGCTTCGAACATTCGTCGACCGGGATAGACATCGCCCCTGTTGCGTTGCCGCATTGAAGTACACTCCGGGCTTCGCGCGCCGTGCGCATCCCAGCAAATGGAATAGCTTGATTTGACCATGGCCAAGATTTTCTGCGTTGCCAACCAGAAGGGCGGGGTGGGCAAGACCACCACCTGCGTCAATCTCGCCGCCGCCCTGCAACAGGCCGGGCAGCGCGTGCTGCTGATCGACCTCGATCCGCAGGGCAACGCCACAATGGGCAGCGGCATCGACAAGCGCGGCCTGAAGAGTTCGGTTTATCACCTGCTGGTCGGCCTGGTCGATCTCGCCGGCGTGCGGGTCGTCTCGCCCACCGGCGGCTACGACGTGCTGCCCGCCAACCGTGATCTCGCCGGCGCCGAGGTCGAACTGGTGAACCTCGACCAGCGCGAGAAGCGCCTGCGCAATGCGCTTGCTGCGTTCGCCGATGACTACGACTTCGTCCTCATCGACTGCCCGCCCTCGCTGTCGATGCTGACCCTTAACGGCCTGTGCTGCGCCACCGGAGTGATCATCCCGATGCAGTGCGAATACTACGCGCTCGAGGGCTTGTCCGACCTGGTGAACACGATCAAGAAGGTGCATGCGAACCTCAATCGCGACCTCAAGATCATCGGCCTGCTGCGCGTGATGTTCGACCCGCGCGTGACCCTGCAGCAACAGGTTTCGACTCAGCTCGAGGGCCATTTTGGCGACAAGGTGTTCCGTGCCATCGTGCCGCGCAATGTGCGCCTGGCCGAAGCGCCGAGCCACGGCATGCCGGGTGTGGTGTTCGACAAGGCGGCCAAGGGCGCACAGGCCTACATGGCTTTCGCGCACGAGATGATCGAGCGCGCAAGGACCTTCTGAATTCCGGAACCGACATGAACAAACCCAGACTCAAGGGACTCGGTCGCGGGCTCGATGCGTTGCTCGCCGCCAACCAGGAAGAAGAAACCGACAAGGGCGAGCTGCAGTCGCTGCCCACGATCGCGCTGCAGCCCGGCAAGTACCAGCCGCGCACGCGCATGGACCCGGGCTCCCTGGAAGAGCTCGCGGCCTCGATCAAGGCGCAGGGTATCATGCAGCCGATCATGGTGCGCCCGGTGGGCGAGGATGCCTACGAGATCATCGCCGGCGAACGCCGCTGGCGTGCGTCGCAGCGCGCGGGCCTGGCCGAGGTGCCGGTGGTGGTGCGCGAGGTCGACGACCGCGCCGCGCTGGCGATGTCGCTGATCGAGAACATCCAGCGCGAGGACCTCAATCCACTGGAGGAAGCCGGCGGCATCCAGCGCCTGATCGACGAGTTCGACATGACCCACCAGCAGGCTGCCGACGCGGTCGGTCGCTCGCGCCCGGCGGCGTCCAACCTGCTGCGCCTGCTCAACCTCGCCCCGCCGGTGCAGGAACTGCTGATGGCGGGCGACATCGACATGGGGCATGCGCGTGCCCTGTTGCCGCTCGATGGCGCCAGCCAGATCCAGCTCGCCAACCAGGTCGCCGCGCGCCAGTTGTCGGTGCGCGACACCGAGCGCCTGGTGCAGCAGATTCTCAATCCACGGCAGAAAAAGCCAGCCCCGCCGCCCGACCGCGATCTGCTTCGCCTTGAGGAAGAGCTGTCGGATGCGATCGGCGCCACGGTGAAGATCAAGGCAAGCAAGAAGGGTATCGGCGAGCTTACGATCCGCTTCGGCAGCCTCGATCAGCTCGACGGGCTGCTCGGTAGATTGCGTTGATCCAGGGAGTCTCGATAAGCATTTCAAGTGCACATGTATGTTATGACTTCTATAAGACAGCAAATACGGCCGTGCACCGATGTTGCGCTGCATCGAAGGTTTGACTTTGCTGCGGTTAACCCCTACTATCCGCGGGATTTCAGGCGGTCGCGAGCGTCTTGGACGTGCATGCGATAACACCGGATGCTTAAAGCTGTCATACTGCAAGTGATCGCGACACTCGTCGCAGTGCTCCTCTCGGGGGCTCTGTTCGGGGTGCGCGGGGCAATTTCCGCCGCAGGGGCAGGTGTGGCATGTGTGCTGCCTGCCGGTTTGTTCGCGATGCGCCTTGCGGCCATCACGCGCAAGACCGGTACGGCAACTGTGACCGCTTTTGTCGCAGGCGAGTTCATCAAGATCGCCTCGATCGTGGGACTGTTGGTGCTGGTGTGGGCCGTCTATCCTGACCTCCAT
This sequence comes from Thauera sp., assembly GCA_023150215.1. Classification (GTDB taxonomy): domain Bacteria; phylum Pseudomonadota; class Gammaproteobacteria; order Burkholderiales; family Rhodocyclaceae; genus Thauera. Next base: position 3,664 of record JAKLLJ010000156.1, read on the forward strand.
TGGGGGGGCATGCTCGTCGGTCTCATTCTGGCGCTTAAGGCGAATTTGTTTGCATTTTTGGTAAAGACCTGACCATGGCTACAGAAGGGCACGCCCCCACCGCTTCCGAGTACGTCATCCACCACTTGACGCACCTCAACAATACCGGCCACGCGCAAGAAAACATCGTGGACTGGAGTGTGATCAATATCGACTCGATGTTCTATTCGATCGTCATTGGCGCGCTCACCGTCTTCGGGTTGTGGCTTGCCGCGCGCAAGGCGACCTCCGGTGTGCCCGGCCGCTTCCAGGGCATCGTCGAGATCCTTGTCGATATGGTGGCCGATCAGGCCAAGGGCATCGTGCACAGCGCCGAGTCGCGTCGCTTCGTCGCGCCGCTCGCGCTTACCGTGTTCGTTTGGATCTTCCTGATGAACGCGATGGACCTGCTGCCGGTCGATCTGCTGCCGCGCATCTGGGAAAGCGTGTACGCCGCCGGTGGCGGTGATCCGGCCCATGCCTACATGCGCGTGGTTCCGACTGCCGATCTCTCCGCCGCGCTCGGCATGTCTACCGGCGTGCTGCTGCTCTGCCTGTACTACAACATCAAGATCAAGGGCATCAGCGGCTGGGTGCACGAACTCTTCACGGCACCGTTCGGCAGTCATCCGCTGCTTTATCCGATCAACTTCGCGATGCAGATCATCGAGTTCGTCGCCAAGACCGTCTCGCATGGCATGCGACTCTTCGGCAACATGTACGCGGGTGAGTTGATCTTCATCCTGATCGCGTTGCTGGGCAGTACGGCCACCGTCTTCGGCTTCCTCGGTCATGTGATCGCAGGCTCGATCTGGGCGATCTTCCATATCCTGATCATCACCCTCCAGGCCTTCATCTTCATGATGCTGACCTTGGTGTATGTCGGTCAGGCGCACGAAAGCCACTAAGTTCCAGTTTCATCTTCAGCGTAGTACCTGGTTTTTAACCTTACTTTCCCCACTAAGGAGTCGTCATGGAAAACGTTCTTGGTTTTGTTGCTCTGGCTGCTGGTCTGATCATCGGTCTGGGTGCCATCGGTGCTTGTATCGGTATCGGCATCATGGGTTCCAAGTACCTCGAGGCCTCCGCCCGCCAGCCCGAACTGATGAACGCCCTGCAGACCAAGATGTTCCTGCTGGCCGGTCTGATCGGTCTGATCGATGCCGCGTTCCTGATCGGTGTCGGTATCGCCATGATGTTCGCTTTCGCCAACCCGTTCCAGCTCTGATCGGTTCGAGTTCATCCATCCTTGAACCAACCTGAGGGCCAAGAACCGTGAATTTGAACGCAACCCTGATAGCCCAGCTCGTTGTGTTCTTCATTCTGGCGTGGTTCACGATGAAATTCGTGTGGCCGCCCATCGTGAAGGCGCTGGACGAGCGTGCGAGCAAGATCGCAGACGGGCTGGCAGCTGCGGACAAGGCCAAGACCGATCTGGCACTCGCCGAGAAGAAGGTCGTCGAGGAACTGCGCAAGGCTCGCGAATCCGCGGGCGATGTGCGGACCTCCGCTGAAAAGCAGGCGAGCCAGCTGATCGACGAGGCCCGCACCGAGGCCAGCCGCATCATCGCCGCCGCGCGTGAGGCCGCCGAGCAGGAAGCCGGCGCCGCCACGCAGCGTGCCAAAGAAGCTTTGCGCGACCAGGTCGCTCATCTGGCTGTCGCTGGTGCGGAGAAGATCCTGCGCCGCGAAATCGACGCCAAGGTGCATGCCGAGCTGCTTGCCAATCTGAAACAGGAACTGCAATAAGTCATGGCCGAGAACGTCACCATCGCGCGCCCCTATGCGGATGCCGCCTTCGAGCTGGCCCGCGGGGCAGGTGCGCTGGGGCCTTGGTCGGAAGCGCTGGATCGGCTTGCCCTCGTGGCGGCCGATTCCGGCATGAAGGCGTGCTTCAACGATCCCAAACTGTCCGCCGAGCAGCTCTGCCTGCTCGTGCTGGGTGTCTCGGGTGACCTGACCGCCGAACAGCAGAATTTCGTCCGCGTCCTCGTGGAAAGCGAACGTCTGCAGGTGCTTCCGGAGATCCGTGACCTGTTCGTTGCTCTCAAGAACGAACACGAAGGCGTCCGGGAGGCGCAAATCGCCTCCGCCTTCCCGCTCGACGATGCCGCTCTGGCCGCATTGAAGGCCGACCTCGAAGCCCGCTTCAAGGCCGCCGTCAATGTCTCCGTCAGTATCGACCCCGAACTGATCGGTGGGGTCCGCATCGCCGTCGGCGACGAAGTCATCGACGCCTCGGTCCGCGGCAAGCTCGCGAACATGGCCGCTGCGCTAAAGAACTAGGAGCATAAATGTCTATGCAACTCAACCCCTCTGAAATCAGTGATCTGATTAAGAGCCGGATCCAGAACCTGCAGCTCGCCGCCACGTCGCGCAACGAGGGTACGGTGGTTTCCGTCACCGACGGCATCACCCGCGTCCACGGCCTGACCGACGTCATGCAGGGCGAAATGCTGGAATTCCCCGGCAACACCTTCGGCATGGCGCTCAACCTCGAGCGTGACTCCGTCGGCGCGGTGGTCCTCGGCGAATACGAGCACATCACCGAAGGCGACATCGTCAAGGCGACCGGGCGCATTCTCGAAGTGCCCGTCGGCCCCGAGCTGATCGGCCGCGTCGTGAACGCGCTGGGTCAGCCGATCGACGGCAAGGGCCCGATCAACGCCAAGCTCACCGACAAGATCGAAAAGGTCGCGCCGGGCGTGATCGCCCGTCAGTCCGTTTCGCAGCCGGTGCAGACCGGCCTGAAGTCGGTCGACTCGATGGTGCCGATCGGCCGTGGCCAGCGCGAGCTGATCATCGGCGACCGCCAGACCGGCAAGACTGCCGTCGCTGTCGACGCGATCATCAACCAGAAAGGTCAGGACATGTACTGCGTGTACGTGGCCATCGGCCAGAAGGCCTCGACCGTCGCCAACGTCGTGCGCAAGCTGGAAGAAAACGGCGCGATGGAATACACCATCGTTGTCGCCGCGACCGCGTCGGAATCGGCTGCGATGCAGTACCTGGCCGCTTACGCCGGCTGCACCATGGGCGAGTACTTCCGCGACCGCGGCATGGACGCCCTCATCGTTTATGACGACCTCACCAAGCAGGCCTGGGCCTACCGTCAGGTCTCGCTGCTGCTGCGCCGCCCGCCAGGCCGTGAAGCCTATCCGGGCGACGTGTTCTACCTGCACTCCCGCCTGCTCGAGCGCGCCGCGCGCGTGAACGCCGACTACGTCGAGAAGTTCACCAACGGTGAAGTCAAGGGCAAGACCGGTTCGCTGACCGCCCTCCCGGTCATCGAGACCCAGGCCGGCGACGTGTCCGCGTTCGTTCCGACCAACGTCATCTCGATTACCGACGGCCAGATCTTCCTGGAAACCGATCTCTTCAACGCCGGTATCCGTCCCGCGATCAACGCCGGCATCTCGGTGTCCCGCGTCGGTGGTGCCGCGCAGACGAAGGTCATCAAGAAGCTGTCCGGCGGTATCCGTACCGACCTCGCACAGTACCGCGAACTCGCTGCGTTCGCCCAGTTCGCTTCCGACCTGGACGATGCGACCCGCAAGCAGCTCGAGCGTGGCCGCCGCGTGACCGAGCTGATGAAGCAGGCTCAGTACTCGCCGATGTCGATCGCTGACATGGCCATCGTGCTGTACGCGGTGAACAACGGCTACTTCGATGACGTCGATGTCGCCCGCGTGCTGCCGTTCGAGGCCGCGATGCTGCAGTTCGTCAAGACCAAGAAGGCCGATCTGGTCTCCTCGATCCTGAGCAAGAAGGAACTCGACGCCGACGGCGAAAAGACCCTGGCTGCCACGATCGCCGAGTTCAAGAAGAGCTGGGCCTAAGGCCGGCGAGGGAGACGGAATATGGCTAGCGGTAAGGAAATCCGTACCAAGATCAAGAGCGTGCAAAACACGCGCAAGATCACCAAGGCCATGGAGATGGTGGCTGCGTCCAAGATGCGCAAGGCGCAGGACCGGATGCGTGCCGCCCGTCCCTTTGCCGAAAAGATCCGCCGACTCGCCGCGAACCTGT
>JAKLLJ010000157.1 GCA_023150215.1 Thauera sp.
GAGGTCGCGCAGGGCTACGTGCTGAGCTGCCAGGCACGCGCCACCACCAAGCGCCTGAAGATCAGCTTCGACGAGCGCTGACACGGCCCGCGGGCGCACTGCGTCCGCACGGCCACGAAGCCTTCCGACGGCCGTCTCGACGGCCGTTTTTCTTGTCGGACGGGCACGCGCCCCCAAGCCCCCTGACGCAGGTCATTGCCGAATCGGTGGCGGCCTGCTATCCATTTAGACTCCATCCACTTTCCAGCGCGAAGATCATGGCCGGCTCCCACGCCCTCAGCACCGCCTTCGAACCGTCCTCGATCGCCGTCATCGGCGCCTCCGACGCACCCGGTTCCGTCGGACGCGTCATCTTCCGCAACCTGGTCGAGGGCGGCTACCGCGGCGCGCTGTACGCGGTCAACCCGAAGTACGACAGCCTCCAGGACCACCCCTGCCATCGCTCGATCGAGGACATCGGCCGTCCGGTCGATCTCGCCATCATCGCCACCCCGGCGCGCATGCTGCACACCGTCACCGCGCAATGCGGGCGCAGCGGGGTGCGCAACGCGGTCATCGTCAGCGCCAGCGGGAACGCCCTCGAGCGCCGCATCATCGAGACCGCACGCGAGAGCCGCCTGCGCCTGATCGGCCCCGGCAGCCTAGGCCTCGCCCGCCCCGGCAGCGGGATCAATGCCGCGCTCACCCGCATCGCGGTCAAGCCGGGCGAGATCGCGCTGGTCTCGCAGTCGGGCGCGATGTGCTCGGTCGTGCTCGACTGGGCGTTGACCAACGACGTCGGCTTCTCGTCGGTGATCTCGCTCGGCGGCACGGTGGACATCGACTACGGCGAGACGCTGGAGTACCTGATCCACGACACGCAGACGCGCTACATCCTGCTGTACGTGGATCACATCCGCAACGCACGGCGCTTCATGAGCGCGCTGCGCTCGGCGGCGCGCGTCAAGCCGATCATCCTGCTCAAGGCCGGCCGCCACGGTCGCAGCGACAACAACGCCCCCGAGGTGGACAACACCAGCCTCGCCGACGTGGTCTTCGACGCGGCGATGCGCCGCGCGGGCGTGGTGCGCGTGCAGAACATCGACCAGCTCTTCTTCGCCGCCAAGGCCTTGTCCTGCGGCTTTCGACCGCGCGAGGACAGCCTCGCCATCATCTCCAACGGCAGCGGCCCGGCCGACCTCGCTGCCGACCGCGCCAAGGACCTCGGCACGGAACTGGTCAGTCTCGGCTCGGCAACGGTCGCCACGCTTGAGCGCCTCGGCGGCCGCGAGCGGCGCTCGCACAACCCGCTCGACCTCGGCGGCGACGCCAGCGCGAAGCTCTACCGCGACGCCATCCTCGCGCTCGCCGAAGACGCCGCGGTGTCCAACCTGCTGGTGATCCTGTCGCCGCATGCGCTCGTCGATCCGGTCGAAGTGGCGCAGGACATCATCGACCTCGCCGCCCAGGTGCGGCTCAAGCTGTGCTGCTGCTGGATGGGCGGCGGCCAAGTCGCCGAGGCGCGCATGCTGCTCGCCCAGGCCGGGCTGCCGGTGTTCAGCTCGCCCGAGGCGGCGATCGAGCTGTTCCACAACATCTCGCGCTTCCACCACAGCCAGACCCTGCTGCTGCAGATCGCCGGCGGCGGCAGCGCCACCGCGTATCGCCGCACGGGTGGCGCGCGCGTGCTGATCGAGACCCTGCTCAACCAGCGCCGCCATGTGCTGTCGGCGATGGAGTCCAAGGCGCTGCTGCGCAGCTTCGGCATCCCGGCCACGCACACCACCGTCGCCCGCGACGCCACCGAGGCCTTGTTCGTCGCCGAGCAGACGGGCTTTCCGGTGGCCTTGAAGGTCGACGCGCCGGAACTCTCGAGCAAGTCCGAATCCGGCGGCGTGCGCCTCAACCTCAACAGCACCGAAGCGGTGTGGAGCGCCTACCACGACATCATCGAGACCGTGCGCCAGCGCCATCCCGAGGCGCACATCAACGGGGTGTCGATCGAACCCTACCTGTATCGCCCGCAGTCGCGCGCGTTCAACATCCAGGTGCATCGCGACGCGATCTTCGGCCCGGTGATCAGCCTCGGCGCGCAGGACGCCTCCGCCCCGCGCACCTTCGCGCTGCCGCCGCTCAATGCGGTGCTGGCGCGCGACCTCATCGACTCGGCCATGCCGGCCGCCGCACAGGGCCCGCGCAGCCAGGCGGGCACGCTCAACCGCGCGGCGATCGAGCAGGTGCTGGTGTCGGTGTCGGACCTCGTGTGCGAACTGCCCTGGGTGCGCGAACTTGCCATCGACCCCCTGTTCATCGACGCCGAAGGTGCCATCGTGGCCGATGCCCGCGTGGCCATCGACCAGGGCCTTCCTGCCGGCAGCGACCGCTACGCGCACATGGCGATCCACCCCTATCCGCTGCACCTGATCCAGGACTGGAAGGTCGGCGACGGCCGGCCGGTGCGCACGCGCCCGGTGCGCCCCGAGGACGCCAAAGTGCTGCTCGCCTTCTTCGACGCGCTGAGTCCCGAGACGCGTTTCATGCGCTTCATGGAAGAGCTGGACGAGCTCAGCCCGGCGATGGTGGCGCGCTTCACCCAGATCGACTACGACTGCGAGATGGCGCTGATCGCCACCACCACCGCAGACAAGAACGCCGAGCGGATGATCGGCATCGCGCGCTACGCGCTCGCCGCCGACGGCGAATCGGTCGAGTTCGCCCTGGTCGTGTCCGACGACTGGCAGCGCCACGGCCTCGGCCGCCGCCTCATGGGCGCCCTCATCGAGGTCGCCCGCAACAAGGGCTACCGCAACATCTTCGGCGACGTGCTGGGCAACAACGCGAAGATGCTGCGCCTGATGCACAGCCTGGGCTTCATGGTGCAGCCGCACCCGGAGGAGAGCACCCTGCGCCGCGTGGTGAAGGTGCTGCACGGCAACTGACACGACGGCAGCAGCGGAACCGTCCGCTCAGAAATCGCCCCAGCGCGCCTGCAAGGCCGCCACCGCGGCGAGGCCTGCGGTCTCGGTGCGCAGCACACGCGGCCCGAGGCGCACGCGCCGGCAGCCGGCAGCGTCGAAGGCAGCCATCTCGCCCTCGCTCCAGCCGCCCTCCGGCCCGACCAGCAGGTGCACCACGTCCTTCGGCTCGGGTTCATCTGCAAAGCCCGTGGCCCCGCCCGGCGCGAGCACGTAGTTGAGCGCTTCACAATGCGCGCCCAGCCAGGACGCCAGCGCTTGCAGGGGACGGATCTCGGGCACGCGGTTGCGCCCGCACTGCTCGCAGGCCGCCACCGCGACCTGCTGCCAGTGCGCGACGCGCTTGTCCGCGCGTTCGCCCGTCAGCCGCAGCACCGAGCGCTCGGCCTGCACGGGCTGGACCGCGTACGCGCCGAGCTCGACCGCCTTCTGCACCACCCAGTCCATCTTGTCGCCGGACGCGAGCGCCTGCACCAGCACGATGCGCAAGGGCGACTCGCGCTCGACCTGGTGCGCCTCGCCAAGTTGTGCAAACACCGCCTTGCCGCGCACCGCGAGACGTGCCTCGACCTCGCCGCCGCCGCCGTCGAACAGCACCACCGCCTCGCCATCGCGCAGGCGCAGCACGCGCAGCGCATGGTGGGCGAGCGCCTCGGGGAGCGCAAGCTCGCCGCCCGCGGGCAGGCGACCAGGAAAGTGGAATCGTGAAATCATCGTAAGATTATAAGCCCAGCCCCTGCCCGGCCCTTCCTGTCCACCTCCCGCCGCCCGCCGGCAAGGAGTTCCGCCATGCCGACCGCCGCCCACCGCCTCGCCCGTGCCCGCGCCCTCGAATCGATGGTGCGCGATATCGCGCGCGCCGAAATCCTCCCGCGCTATCTCAAGTCCGCACGCAACCGCAAGGCCGACGGCTCGCTGTTCACCGAGGCCGACATGGCCTCGCAGCAGCGCTTCAGCGAGGCCCTGCCCGCCTTCCTGCCCGGTGGCGTGCTCGGCGAGGAGATGACGCCCGCCGAGCAGGCGGCGCTGTGGAACGACGGCGCACGCGGCATGTGGTGCATCGACCCGATCGACGGCACCACCAACTTCGCCAACGGCATTCCCCTGTTCGCGGTGTCGATCGCCTACCTCATCGCACACGAGCCGGTCATCGGCGTGGTGTACAACCCGATCACCGACGAGTCCTTCTATGCCGCGCGCGGCGCCGGCGCCTACCTCAACGGCGCCGAGCTGCCGCTGCGCGCCGGCGCCGCCGAACTTCGCGACGCCGTCGCCGGGGTCGACTTCAAGCGCATCAGCCACCACCTCGGCGACGAGCTCGCGGTGCGCCCTCCCTACTACTCCCAGCGCAACTTCGGCTCCAGCGCGCTCGAATGGTGCTTCGTCGCGGCCGGCCGCCTCGACGTCTATCTGCACGGCGGCCAGATGTTGTGGGACTACGCTGCCGGCCGCCTGATCCTCGCCGAAGCCGGCGGCGTCGCCGAAGCGCTCGACGGCGGCGTGCTGATGTCGGGCCCCGCGATCAAGCGCGGCGTGATCGCCGCCACCAGCCCGGCGCTGTTCGCGGAGTGGTCGGCCTGGGTCAAGGGGCGATCCTGATCGCGCACCGTCACACTTTTCCACATCGCTTTATTGCAGTGCAAAATCCGCACTGCAAAATCGAGGCTGAACGTCTTTCGCCCGCGGCGGAGCCCACACCATGTCCATGAAGCACCCGATCATCGCCGTCACCGGTTCCTCCGGCGCCGGCACGACCACGGTCAAGCACACCTTCGAAGCGATCTTCCACCGCGAGAACGTGAACGCCGCGATCGTCGAGGGTGACAGCTTTCACCGCCACACGCGCGCCGAGATGAAGACGCTGATCGAGGACGCCGAGCGCGAGGGCCGGCGCGGCATCAGCCACTTCGGCCCGGAGGCCAACCTGCTCGGTGACCTCGAGAGCCTGTTCCGCGCCTACGGCGACGCCGCCACCGGCCGCCGGCGCTTCTACATCCACAACGAAGCCGAGGCGATGCGCTGGAACCTGCCGCTCGGCACCTTCACCGAATGGGAAGACCTGCCGGTCGGCACCGACTGCCTGTTCTACGAGGGCCTGCACGGTGCCCTGGTGACCGACGAGGTCGACGTCGCACGCCACGTCGACCTGCTGATCGGGGTCGTGCCGATCATCAACCTCGAATGGATGCAGAAGCTGCACCGCGACACCAAGATGCGCGGCTACACCGCGGAGGCCGTGCAGGACACCATCCTGCGCCGCATGCACGACTACGTGCACTACATCGTCCCGCAGTTCGCGCGCACTCATATCAACTTCCAGCGCGTGCCGGTGGTCGACACCTCGAACCCCTTCATCGCGCGCGACGTGCCGACCCAGGATGAATCGATGGTGGTGATCCGCTTCAAGGATCCGCGTGGCGTCGACTTCCCCTACCTGTTGCGCATGATCCACGACGCCTTCATGAGCCGCGCCAACACCATCGTGATCCCCGGCGGCAAGCTCGACCTCGCCATGCAGCTGATCCTCACCCCACTGATCTGGAAGCTGATGGAACGCCGCCGCCAGTGGGTGTGAGGGGCCGGGAAGCGAACGCCCGACGAATCCACCTGGCGGAGCTTTCCAGGCAGCCTCCCCGCCCCACAACGAGTACGTTACAGCCGCACTGAGCTCCGCCCCACGCGGGGTCGCGGGGCCGGGGCGGTACGCGCCGCCTGCACTCGCGGCCCTTCGCTGCGCTGCGGGCTGCCCTCGGCGGAGGACGCCGCGGGGGCGGCGACGCAAACTCGTCGCTGCGCTCCTCAAACATGCGTCGCCTTGTTTCCCCCGCGACGCCCTCCACCTCGGCGCTCCTGAAGTTGGTGCGCACCGCCCCGGCCCCGCGACCGAATCGACGCTGCAGCCCCCTTCCATTGCAGCGGCCGTTTCGACGCCGCGCCCATCTCCTCTCCTCCACCTGCAGCAACATTGCCGCAATGCAACATTGGCATCCCCGGGGGCTTTTAAGGGATAATCGCGAACTTTCCCGATGGCGGCCTCCGGCCCGAAACCAGCATGCAGTCGACCCGCAACGTCAAGCCCCCGGTCTTCAACCCCATCACCGGCGCCATCCGCGCCCTCGCGATGGACGCGGTGCAGCAGGCCAACTCCGGCCACCCGGGCGCCCCCATGGGCATGGCCGAGATCGCCGAAGTCCTCTGGCGCCACCACCTCAAACACAACCCGGCCAACCCCAAATGGGCAGACCGCGACCGCTTCGTGCTCTCCAACGGCCACGGCTCGATGCTGATCTACGCGCTGCTGCACCTCACCGGCTACGACCTGCCGATCGAGGAGTTGAAGCGCTTCCGCCAGCTCCACAGCAAGACCCCGGGCCACCCCGAATACGGCTACGCCCCCGGCGTCGAGACCACCACCGGCCCGCTCGGCCAGGGCATCACCAACGCGGTGGGCATGGCGCTCGCCGAGAAGATCCTCGCCGCCGAGTTCAACCGCCCCGGCCACGAGGTGGTCAACCATCACACCTATGTCTTCCTCGGCGACGGCTGCCTGATGGAAGGCATCTCGCACGAGGCCTGCTCGCTCGCCGGCACCTGGGGCCTGGGCAAGCTCGTCGCCTTCTACGACGACAACAACATCTCGATCGACGGCCACGTCGACGGCTGGTTCACCGACGACACCCCGAAGCGCTTCGAAGCCTACGGCTGGCAGGTCATCCGCGACGTGCAGGGCCACGACCCGGTCGCGATCGAGGCCGCGATCCAGCAGGCCAAGGCCAACGCCGAGCAGCCCACGCTGATCTGCTGCAAGACCATCATCGGCGCCGGCGCGCCCAACAAGCAGGACAGCCACGACGTGCACGGCGCCCCGCTCGGCGCGGCCGAGATCGAGGCCGCGCGCGCCCATATCGGCTGGAGCCACCCGCCCTTCCACATCCCGGCCGACGTCTATACCGCCTGGGACGCGCGCACCAAGGGCGCCTCGCTCGAGGCGCAGTGGAGCGCCGCCTTCGCCGCCTACCGCGCCGCCCACCCCGAGCTCGCCGCCGAGTTCGAGCGCCGCATGGCCGGCGAGCTGCCCGCCGACTGGGACGCCCACGTCGCCGCGGTGCTCGCCAAGGTCGTCGACAAGGCCGAGACCATCGCCACCCGCAAGGCCAGCCAGAACGCCATCGAGGCCTACGCGCCCAAGCTCCCCGAGCTGCTCGGCGGCTCGGCCGACCTCGCCGGCTCCAACCTCACGCTGTGGTCGGGCGCCAAGGGCGTCAGCAGGACCAGCGGCGGCAACTACGTGTATTACGGCGTGCGCGAGTTCGGCATGGCCGCGATCGCCAACGGTGTCGCGCTGCACGGCGGCCTGATCCCCTACACCGCCACCTTCCTGATGTTCAGCGAGTACGCGCGCAACGCCCTGCGCATGGCCGCGCTGATGAAGCTGCGCCAGATCTTCGTGTTCACGCACGACTCGATCGGCCTCGGCGAGGACGGCCCCACCCACCAGCCGGTGGAGCAGACCGCCACGCTGCGCCTGATCCCCGACATGGACGTGTGGCGCCCCTGCGACACCACCGAATCGGCCGTGGCGTGGGCCAATGCGATCGAGCGTCGCGACGGCCCCACCAGCATGTGCTTCTCGCGCCAGAACCTGCCCTTCCAGGCGCGCACTTCTGATCAGGTCGCGGCGATCCGCAAGGGCGGCTACGTGCTGTCCGAGGCCGCGGGCGGCAAGCCGCAGGCAGTGATCCTCGCCACCGG
>JAKLLJ010000158.1 GCA_023150215.1 Thauera sp.
GCTCGCCGCCAGCGCTCGTGCCCTGGTAGCTACGCATGCCTTCGGCCTCCACGATCAGCGGCGCGGAGGCGAAGGCGCGCGAGGCGCCGCCGTCGGCGATCAGCTCCAGCCCCTGCGCGCCGATGTCGAGCCGCCACGCCGGCTCGTTCCCCACCGCGCGGAACAGCGGTTTCTCCGCCACCCGCCGGCACTCCGGCTGCTCGACCCCGGCGAGGCTCAGCAGCGCGGAATTGCCCTTGACCCAGATGCCGGTGCGCTCGTCGTCCACCGACACCATCCGCACCCCCGACGCACTGCGCTCGGGCCGCAGCGTGAACACCTTCCCGTCCACGCCGAGCGTGGCGAGCTCGCCGAAGTGGCGCAGCTCGACCCTGCGCTCGCCGCAGCGGAACTCGAGCGGCGGCTGCGGATCGAGCGCGGCCGGGTCGGCGTGGCGCGCGGGCGACGCGGAGACCGGCCCGACGGCCGCAGTCGCAGCGGCAGCCGGCGGGTGTTCCGCACGACTGAACAAGCCGCAACCAGCGAGCAGGGAGGAAGCGGCGAGGATGGCGAGATGCGAAGCGAAGTTCATCGGGAAGGCCCGGAGGTGAAGAGGACCCCGTGATTCTAAGAGCCCGACGGCAGGGGCGCGAATCCGCGCAACCGGCACCGCCCGTGAGATCCTCGATGTTCCCGCAGCGGCTGTCTTCGCGCCTCGCGGCGTTCCTACAGGAACCGCCACGGCCCGGCACCATGTAGGAGCGCCGCAAGGCGCGAACGTGGCGGTGCCGGATACGATCGACGTCGGCGCGGGTCCAGGCACCCTGTTCGCGGCTTGCGCCGCTCCTACATAAACCGCGGCGCATCAGGCCCGGGCAAGCGGACACCGCGCTTTCGCTTCCGAATTCGGTCCGATCAACTTCCTTCCACCCTTCGCCCGCCCACCACCGGGAAAAGCACGACGTGGCGGGCGAAACCCTCGCCACGCATGCTGGCACGCTTCTTGATGCTCCCCCACACATCCTGCGGCCACGACCGCATCGCGCACACGAGGGGACACTCATGCTTTCAGCGCCCGCAGCAGCTTTCAACGACGGCCGCCCGCAGCGGCCGATCGAATCCCGGCTCGAGATGAGCCGGCGCAGCTTCCTGCAGTTCTGCGCCACGCTCGCCACCACGCTCGGCCTGCCCAAGGGCGCGGAGGCGGCGATGGCGCAGGCGATGGAGGCAGCGCAGCGCCCCTCGGTGATCTGGCTGCACTTCCAGGAATGCACCGGATGCACCGAGTCCATGCTGCGCGCCGAGCACCCGACGCTGGAGAAGCTGATCCTCGACGTCATCTCGCTCGACTACCACGAGACGCTGTTCGCCGCCGCCGGCCACCAGGTCGAGGCCGCGCGCAAGGCAGCGATGGAGCGCCACAAGGGCAAGTACCTGCTGGTGGTGGAGGGCGCGATCCCCACCCGCGACGGCGGCATCTACTGCAAGGTCGGCAACCAGACCGCAATCGAGCTCACCCGCGAATGCGCGAAGGACGCCGCCGCGGTGATCGCGATCGGCTCCTGTGCGTCCTGGGGCGGCATGCCGGCGACCGACCCCAACCCCACCGGCGCGGTCGGCGTCGGCAAGATCCTCAACAAGCCGGTGGTCACCATCCCGGGCTGCCCGCCCAACCCGTACAACTTCCTCGCCACCGTGGTGCACTTCCTGACCTTTGGCAGCCTGCCGCCGGTGGACGCACAGGGTCGCCCGCTGTTCGCCTACTCGCGCCTGGTGCACGAGAACTGCGAGCGCCGCGCCCACTACGACGCCGGCCGCTTCGCGCTGGCGTTCGGCGACGACGGCCACCGCAAGGGCTACTGCCTGTACAAGCTCGGCTGCAAGGGCCCGGAGACCTACGCCAACTGCCCGACCGTGCTGTTCGGCGACGCCGGCGCCGGCACCTGGCCGGTGGGCTGCGGCCATCCCTGCATCGGCTGCACCGAGGAGGGCGTCGGCTTCAGCAAGCCGATCCACATGCTCGCCAAGGTGAAGAACGTCGAGCCGCCCGCGCTCTACCCCGCCATCCACGAGGCCCAGGGCCAGGGCGCCACGCTCGGCTCGGCCGCGGTGCTGGCCGCGGTCGCCGGCGCGGCGGCCGGCGCCGGTGCGATGTTCGCGCGCAACCTCGGCAAGCAGCACGCCGCCGCCGAGGCTGCGGCGAAGCCCGCCCAGCGCGAGGACGCCTGACATGAACCCCCGGCGCGAATTCCTCCGCCGCGCCCTCGCGGGCGGTGCCGCCGTCGCCGGCACCGCCGCATGTCCCTCGGCACATGCGCGCGGCAATGCCGAGATCCCGCCCGAGGCGATCGGCCTGCTCTTCGACTCCACGCTGTGCATCGGCTGCAAGGCCTGCGTCGCTGCCTGCAAGGCGGCCAACGACCTGCCCCTCGACGACAACAGCCCGGCCGACGCGCTGTGGGACATGCCGCTCGACACCACCGCGCGCACCTTCAACGTGATCAAGGCCTGGCAGTCCGGCGCCGGCACGCAGCGCAACCAGCAGACCGACGGCTACGCCTTCATGAAGTCGTCCTGCCTGCACTGCATCGACCCGAGCTGCGTCTCGGCCTGTCCGGTGTCGGCGATGACCAAGGATCCGAGGACCGGCATCGTGCAGTACGACGCCGACGCCTGCATCGGCTGCCGCTACTGCGTCGCCGCCTGCCCCTTCGGCATCCCCAAGTACGACTACGACTCGCCCACCGGCAAGATCGGCAAGTGCGAGCTGTGCCGCCACCGCCTGTCCGAAGGCAAGTACGCCGCCTGCGCCGAGGTGTGTCCGACCGGCGCCACGCTGTTCGGCAAGGTCTCCGCGCTGAAGGCCGAGGCGCACCGCCGCCTCGCGCTGCAGGAAGGCGCGCCGACCACTTGGCCGCGCGGCAACCTCGACACCGCCGACCAGCCCGCCTGGCAGGGTCCGGCGCCGCGCTACGTGCAGCACGTCTATGGCGAAAAGGAAGTCGGCGGCACGCAGATGCTCAAGCTCGCCGCGGTGCCCTTCGCGCAGCTCGGCCACAAGCCGCTGCCCGAGCGCTCGTTCTCGTCGCAGTCCGAGACCCTGCAGCACACCCTCTACGGCGGCCTGGTGCTGCCGCTGGCGGTGCTGGGCGTGATGAGCTGGGTGGCCAAGCGCAACGTGAAGCACGACGACGAAACCGACGCACGCGGCGCGCAGGACGCGCACGCCGGGGAGAAGCGCCATGACTGAGCACACCCACGCCGCGCCGGCGCCGGTCGGCGGCCGCCTGCTGACGCCGGTGACCTTCACCTGCGGCATGCTGATCCTCGCTGCGCTCGCCATCCTCGCGGTGCGCTTCGTCTCCGGGCTGGGCGCGGTGACCCACCTCAACGACGGCTACCCCTGGGGCATCTGGGTGGTGGCCGACGTGGTGATCGGCTCCGCCTTCGCCTGCGGCGGCTTCTCGATCGCGATGCTGGTGTACATCTTCAACAAGGGCGAATACCACCCGCTGGTGCGCCCGGCCCTGCTCGCCAGCCTGTTCGGCTACACCCTCGCCGGCGTCGGCGTGATCTTCGACCTCGGGCGGTGGTGGAACTTCTGGCACATCCTCAGCCCGGCCTACGCCTCGCCCAACTCGGTGATGTTCGAGGTGGCGCTGTGCATCTCGCTCTACATCGTGGTGATGTGGATCGAGTTCTCGCCGACCTTCATGGAGAAGTGGGGCATGAAGGACGCGCGCCGCAAGCTGAACAAGGTGATGTTCTTCTTCATCGCGCTCGGCACGGTGCTGCCGATGATGCACCAGAGCTCGCTCGGCTCGCTGCTGATCGTGTTCGGCACGCAGATCCACCCGCTGTGGCAGACCATGCTGCTGCCGCTGATCTTCCTGCTGTCGGCGATCACGATCGGCTATGCGGTGGTGCTGTTCGAGTCCTGTCTGGCCGCCGCGGGCTACCGGCGCTCGATCGAGATGCACCTGCTGACGCCGCTGGCGAAGATCATGCTGGGCGTGCTGGCGGTATTCATGCTCGTGCGCTTCGGCGACCTGCTCTGGCGCGGCGCGCTCGGCCATGCCTTCACCCCGAGCCTGCAGGCCTTCATGTTCTGGCTGGAGACGGCCTGCTTCCTGTCGCCCTTCGTGCTGCTGCGCGGCGAGCGCCAGCGCCGCAACCCGGCGCGCCTCTTCGTCGGCGGCGCGCTGCTGATGCTGGGCGGGGTGCTGCTGCGCATCAACGCCTTCCTGGTCGGCTACGACACCGGCACCGGCTGGTCCTACTTCCCATCCGTGCCCGAGCTGCTGGTCACTTTCGGCATGTTCGCGATCGAGGTGCTCGGCTACATC
The DNA here is from genome assembly GCA_023150215.1 of Thauera sp. GTDB lineage: Bacteria > Pseudomonadota > Gammaproteobacteria > Burkholderiales > Rhodocyclaceae > Thauera. The sequence continues at coordinate 4,326 of JAKLLJ010000158.1, forward strand.
GTCATCACCCGCCGCTTCCCGGTGCTGCCGCGCGAAGACGCGCCCCCCACCGCCACCCCTGCGGCACTGCGCGCCGCCACCCGCTGAGGAGTCCGCACCCATGAGCCAACGTATCGTCATCGACCCCGTCACCCGCATCGAAGGCCACCTGCGGGTGGACGTGGAGGTCGCCGACGGCCGCGTCGCCAAGGCCTGGGCCTCGGGCCAGATGTGGCGCGGCGTCGAGAACATCCTGGTCGGCCGCGACCCGCGCGACGCGTGGGCGATCACCCAGCGCATCTGCGGCGTGTGCACCACGGTGCACGCGATCTGCTCGGTGCGCGCGGTGGAGAACGCGCTGAAGCTGGAGATCCCGCTCAACGCCAACTACATCCGCAACCTGATCATCCTCGCCCACGCCATCCACGACCACATCGTGCACTTCTACCACCTGTCGGCGCTCGACTGGGTGGACGTGACCAGCGCGCTGAAGGCCGACCCCGCCAAGGCGGCGACGCTGGCCGAGAGCCTGTCGACCTGGTCGGGCAACTCGCGCCACGAGTTCGCCAAGGTCAAGGAGCGCCTGGCGGGCTTCGTCGGCACCGGCCAGCTCGGCATCTTCACCAACGGCTACTGGGGCCACCCGGCGATGAAGCTGCCGCCCGAGGTGAACCTTATCGCGGTGTCGCACTACCTGCAGGCGCTGGAGGTACAGCGCTACGCCAACAAGATCGTGTCCATCCTCGGCTCCAAGACCCCGCACATCCAGAACGTGGCGGTCGGCGGCGTGGCCAACCCGCTCGCGGTCGACGCGCAGTCAGTGCTCACCGTCGAGCGCCTGATGGCGATCAAGGGCTGGATCGACAAGCTCGAGGACTTCGTCAAGAACGTCTACCTGGTCGACGTCGGCGTGATCGGCGCCTTCTACCCCGAATGGACGCAGATCGGCCGCGGCATCGTCGATTACCTCGCCGCCCCCGACATCCCGCTCGACGGCAAGGGCGAGACCTTCGCGCTACCCGGCGGCCACATCGTCGACGGCGATCTCGGCAAATTCACCCCGATCCGCAGCTTCGCCGACGAATACCTGCTGAAGGGCGTCAGCGAGGCGGTCAAGCACTCGTGGTACGAATACAAGGCCGGCGACGCGGCCAGCCTGCACCCCTACGAGGGCGAGACCGCACCGAAGTACACCGACTTCCAGGACGAGGGCAAGTATTCCTGGCTCAAGTCGCCGACCCTGTACGGCAAGCCGATGCAGGTGGGGCCGCTGGCGCGCGTGCTGACCATGCTCGCCGCCGGCCACGAACCGACGAAGCAGTACGCCACCGAGACGCTGGCGCGCGTGTCCTCGATCGCCGGCATCGAGGTCGGGCTCGATGCGATGCATTCCACCATCGGCCGCCACGCCGCGCGCGCGGTGTCGTGCGCGGTGCAGGTCGACGAGCTCGCGAAACAGTGGGACCTGCTGCTCGCCAACATGGCCAAGGGCGACCTCGACACCTTCAACGCCCCGAGCTTCCCGCGCGGCGAGCAGCGTGGCATGGGTTTCCACGAGGCGCCGCGCGGCATCCTGTCGCACTGGGTGGTGATCGAGGACGGCAAGATCCGCAACTACCAGTGCGTGGTGCCGACCACCTGGAACGCCGCCCCGCGCAACGAGAAGGACGTCCCCGGCGCCTACGAGGCCTGCCTGGTCGACACCCCGGTCGCGGTGCCCGAGCAGCCGCTGGAGGTGCTGCGCACGGTGCACTCCTTCGACCCCTGCCTGGCCTGCGCGGTGCACGTGCTCGACACCGAGCAAGCCGAGGTCGTGCGGGTCGTGGCGGCCTGAGGCGCAGGCGATGAACACCACCCTGCACCCAGCCCACAAGACCGAAGCCAAGCCGCAGCGCGCGGTGCTGCTCGGTGTCGGCAACATCCTGCTCTCGGACGAAGGCGTCGGCGTGCGCCTGGTCGAGCGCATCCTCGACCGCCACCGCCTGCCCGCCGGCGTCGCGGTGCTCGATGGCGGCACCTGCGCGATGGAGATGCTCGAGGACCTCGAACACCTCGACCTGCTGGTGATCGCCGACTGCGTGCGCAGCGGTCGCACTGCCGGCAGCGTGGTGGTGCTGCGTGACGACGAGGTGCCGGCCTTCTTCCGCACCAAGCTGTCGCCGCACCAGGTCGGCCTCGCCGACGTCCTCGCCACCCTGCGCTTCGTCGGCCGCGCGCCGCGGCGCACCGTGGTGGTCGGCGTCGAGCCGCAGTCGCTCGCCACCGGCATGAGCCTGTCGTCCGCGGTGCGCGCCGCGCTGCCGCAGGCCGAGGAGGCGTTGCTGGACGCGCTCGCCGGCGGCGGCTTCGCGCTCGCAGCGCTGCGGGAGGCGGCCTGATGTGCCTGTCGGTACCGATGAAGGTGCTCGCACTCGAGGCCGGCGGCGACCTCGCCGTGGTCGGCCGCGGCGAACGCCGCGAGCGGGTGAACATGCTGCTGGTCGGCCCGCAGCCGGTCGGCACTTGGGTGCTGGTCGCCCTCGGCTTCGCCAAGGAGGTGGTGTCGCAGGACGAGCTGGTGCTGATCGAGGAAGCGCTCTCCGCGCTCGCCGCCTCGCTCGACGGCGGCTACGACGCGCGCGACTATTTTGCCGACCTCGACCGCAAAGGCTCCGCGACGTCCGCGCCCGTCGCCGGGGGCGCCCGATGATGCCGCTGCGCAGACCGGCGCGCATGGTCGCAGCCGCAGGCCGTGCCGAACCCTGGGCGAATTCGCCCCAGCCCGCGGTCGCGCGCTGGTTCGCGCGCATCCTCGCCGAGCGCATGCACGGCCTGCCCTTCCTGAACCCGGCGCTGTCGGTGCAGGCGATCGACTTCCACCGCCTCGACGGCGACTGGCTGGGCGGCCTGATCACGCCCTGGAGCGTGCAGCTCATGCTGGTGCCGGGAGGCGGTTCGCTCTGGGTCGACACTTCGCCCGGCGAGCGCAGCATGGTGGCGCTGCCGGTGGGCAGGCTCGCCTTCATCGCCGACGAGGGCGACCGTGGCCTGCCCGCCTTCCAGTACCTGCCGCTGGTGAACGCCACCGCCGCGCTCGCCGGCGACGACGAAGCGCGCGCCTTCGTGCGCGATGCGCTCGCCACCGCGCTGCGGCCGCCGGCCGTGCCGGTAGACGCCATGTTCGCAGCCGGCTGCGATGACGCGCCCCCCACCGAGAATGCCGGGCGCACTGAACGGACGGCCGGCCTCGCCGCAGGCACGACGGCGATCGATCCGGGCCGTCGCCGCTTCCTGCGCTTCGGTGCAGGCGCCACCGCGCATCGATGATGAACCCCGCGCTCGACGCCGCGACCGGCACACT
>JAKLLJ010000159.1 GCA_023150215.1 Thauera sp.
CAGCCTTCACCCTGGCCGGTGCGCTGGCCGGGGTGGCGGGCTTCCTGTACGCGGTGCTGTTCGGCTTCGTGACCCCCGATTACCTGTCGTGGCATCAGTCGGGCAACGTGTTGCTGATGGTCATCCTCGGCGGCCTCGGCAGCCTGGCGGGGGCGGTCGCGGGCGCGTTCGCCTTCATCGGCCTGCAGGAGATGTTCTCGGACTGGACCAAGCACTGGCAACTGCTGATGGGCCTGGTGATCGTCGCCGCGGTGCTGTTCATGCCGAGCGGACTGGCCGGACTGCCGCGACGCATCTTCCGCACGGTCAATTGGGGAGAAGACGATGAGTGAGGCGATGCTGGTGGCGGACCGCCTGACCCGCCATTTCGGCGGGCTGACCGCCAACCTCGAGGTGTGCATCACGCTCGAGCGCGGCAAGCTGCATGCGCTGCTCGGCCCCAACGGTGCGGGCAAGACCACCTTGATCAGCGTGGTGTGCGGCCTGATCAACGCGAGTGCCGGCACGGTGCGCGTGGATGGCCACGACATCGTGCGCGACTACCGCGCGGCGCGTGCGCTCATCGGCCTGGTGCCGCAGGAGCTCACCACCGACGCCTTCGAGACGGTGTGGAATACGGTGAGCTTCACCCGCGGCCTGTTCGGCAAGCCGCCCGATCCGGCCTACCTCGAGCGCCTGCTCAAGGACCTGTCGCTGTGGAGCAAGAAGGACGCCAAGCTGATGATGCTCAGCGGCGGCATGAAGCGCCGGGTGCTGATCGCCAAGGCGCTGTCGCACGAGCCGCGCATCCTGTTCCTCGACGAGCCCACCGCCGGCGTCGATGTCGAACTGCGCCGCGACATGTGGCAGCTCGTGCGCCGGCTGCGCGACAGCGGTGTCACCGTGATCCTGACCACGCACTACATCGAGGAGGCCGAGGAGATGGCCGACCGCATTGGCGTGATCACCCGCGGCGAGCTGATCCTGGTCGAGGACAAGGCGGCGCTGATGAAGAAGCTCGGCGGCAAACAGCTCACCCTGCAGCTCGCCGCGCCGCTCGCCGTGGTCCCGCCCGCGCTCGCGCGCTACGGGCTGGTGCTGGGCAAGGGGGGGCAGACGCTGATGTACCGCTACGAGTCGGAGCGCGAAGATGAAGACAAGGGCGAGCGCGGGGGAGGCGCCATCGCCGACCTGCTGCAGGACCTCGCCGCCGCGGGCATCGCCTTCACCGACCTGCACACCACGCAGCGCTCGCTGGAAGAGATCTTCGTCAGCCTGGTGAGCGAGCGCACACCGGAAAATGGCACCATCGCCGCGGAGGGTACACGATGAACTGGCACGCGGTCCGTTCGATTTACCTGTTCGAGATGGCGCGCACCCGGCGCACGCTGCTGCAGAGCGTGCTCGCGCCGGTGATCACCACCACGCTGTACTTCGTCGTCTTCGGCTCGGCGATCGGCGCGCGCATCCCCGAGGTCGAGGGCGTGAGCTACGGCGCCTTCATCGTGCCCGGCCTGATCATGCTCAACCTGCTCACCCAGAGCGTGTCGAACGCGTCCTTCGGCATCTTCTTTCCCAAGTTCTCACGCACGATCTACGAGCTGCTGTCGGCGCCGGTGTCGCACTTCGAGATCGTGCTGAGCTACGTCGGCGCGGCGGCCACCAAGGCCATCCTGCTCAGCCTGATCATCCTCGTCACCGCAACCTTCTTCGTGCCGCTGCGCATCGAGCACCCGCTGTGGATGGTGGGCTTCCTGCTGCTCACCGCGGTCAGTTTCAGCCTGCTCGGCTTCATCCTCGGCATCTGGGCGGACAACTTCGAGAAGCTGCAACTGGTGCCGCTCTTGATCATCACCCCGCTGACCTTCCTCGGCGGCAGCTTCTACTCGATCGACATGCTGCCCGCGGGCTGGCGCACGGTGTCGCTGCTGAATCCGGTGGTGTACTTGGTGAGCGGCTTCCGCTGGAGCTTCTACGGCACCGCCGACGTGGGTGTGGGGGTGAGCCTGGCGATGACGCTGCTGTTCCTCGCGGTGTTTGCGGGGGTTGCGCGCTGGATGCTGCGGACGGGGTATCGGCTGAAGCCGTGAGGCGGTGGGAGCAATGAGCACGCTGGAGCGGTTCAACAGCTTCAGTCACCTGCTGGGCGCGCTGGCGGCGGTGGCTGGCACGATCTGGCTGTTGGTGGTGACATCCGCGGGGGATCTGTGGCGGCTGAGCAGCTTCAGCATCTATGGCGCCTCGCTGGTCCTGCTGTACGCCATCTCGTCCCTGTCGCACGGCTACGAGGGCGGCCGCCGCGGCATCCTCACCCGGCTGGACCACTGCACCATCTATCTGCTCATCGCCGGCACCTACACCCCCTTTACCCTGGTGACCCTGCGCGGCCCCTGGGGCTGGTCGCTGTTCGGCGTGGTGTGGGGCCTGGCCCTGATCGGCATCTTCGTCGACCTGCTGTGGAAGCAGGACCGCCGCATCGTGCCGGTGCTCATCTACCTGGTCATGGGCTGGCTGGTGGTGTTTGCCATCGAACCGCTGCGCGCAGCGCTGGACCCGATGGGCTTCGGCCTGCTGGTGGCGGGAGGCGTCGCCTATACCCTGGGGGTGCCGTTTTTCGCCCTGGGCCGCTACTGGCCGGTGCTGCACGGGATCTGGCACGTGCTGGTGCTGGCCGGCAGCCTGCTGCACTACCTGGCGATTCTCTGGTATGTGGCGCCGGCATAGGCGGGCTCAGCCCGTGCGGGCTTGACCGGAAGCGCCATGTGGTCGCGCCGCCGTTTGACGCGCGGCGACCTGCAGGCTAACCCGCCGCCCCAGGCTGCGTTCCCGGTACCGCCACGTCCTCGAATACCTCGTCGAGGCCGATCTCCATTTCCAGTGACGCGAGCACCAGCGCGCGGGCGCTGTCGCCGGTGGCGAGCAGCCAGTCGTTGGAGGGCAGACGGCGAAAGATCTCGAGGCTGCGGTGCTCGGGGTCGATCAGCACGTATTCCTGCAGGCTCTCCAGCATCCGGTAGGCGGCGAACTTGCCACCGCGGTCATAGGCGACGGTGCTGTCGCTGAGCACTTCGACGATGACCCGTGGGTGACGAAGCACGCGTTCGGCGGCGAGGTCCTCGGGGTGGCAGCTCACCACGACGTCGGGGTAGAACACGGCATCGGCCTGCACCACCTCGAGCTGCATGTCGGAGATGTAGCTGCGGCAGGGGGTGCCGCGCAGGTGCTGGCGCAGGGCGGCGGCGATGTTCAGCGCAACGACGACATGGTTCTGGCGCGCGCCGGCCTGCACGAAGACCTCGCCGGCGACGTATTCATGCTTGAGGGGCTGCTCGGCCTCCCAGGTGAAGTAGTCCTGGCGGTCGAAGCGCGGGGCGGGGAGAGGCAGGGCCATGGCGGGTTCGCTCGGAGTGCGTGATGGCTGCAGTTTAGCCCTGCACGGCTGGATTGGGGACGCGCAGCCCGACCGCTCACCCGTCCGTGCCCGCCGACGACGCCTTGCCCCCCGCGCAGGATCAGGGATACAGCCCGCGCTCCGCGCGTGCCTCCAGCACCCGCGCGCAGGCGATGATGAAGGCGGCGGTGCGCAGTGACACCTGCTTCTCCTGGGTCACCTTCCAGATTGCGGTGAAGGCGGCGACCATGATGCGTTCGAGGCGCTCGTTGATCTCGTCCTCGGTCCAGAAGAAGCTGGAGAAGTCCTGCACCCACTCGAAGTAGGACACGGTGACGCCGCCGGCGTTGGCGAGCACGTCGGGCACGACCAGGATGCCGCGCTCGTGGAGGATGTCGTCCGCGGCCGGGGTGGTCGGGCCGTTGGCGCCCTCGACGACGATGCGTGCACGCGCGCCGGCAGCCCGCTCGACGGTGAGCTGGCCTTCGAGCGCGGCAGGGACGAGAAACTCGCACTCGAGGCGCCAGAACGCCTCGGGGTCGATCGGCGCGGCGCCGGCGAAGCCCTTCAGGCCGCCGTTCGCGGCGGTGTGCTCGAGCGCGGCGGGGATGTCGATGCCGGCCTCGTTCACCAGGATGGCGGTATGGTCGGCGATCGCGATCACGCGCGCGCCGGCGTCGTGGAACATGCGCGCGCCGATGCCGCCGACGTTGCCGAAGCCCTGCACGACCACGCGCGCGCCCTCGATCGGCAGGCGCAGGTGGCGGGCGGCCTCGCGCGCGGCGATGAAGACGCCGCGGCCGGTGGCTTCCTGGCGGCCCAGGCTGCCGCCGAGCGCGATCGGCTTGCCGGTGACGACGCCGGTGGCGGTGCCGCCGCGGTTCATTGAGAAGGTGTCCATCATGATCGCCATCGTCATCGCGTTGGTGCCGACGTCGGGCGCGGGGATGTCCTTGTCGGGGCCGATGACGATGCCGATCTCGGAGGTGTAGCGGCGGGTGATGCGCTGCAGCTCGCCCTTGCTGACGCTCGTCGGGTCGACACGGATGCCGCCCTTGGCGCCGCCGAAGGGCAGGCCGACCGCCGCGTTCTTGATCGTCATCCAGCCGGCGAGCGCCATCACCTCGTTGAGGGTGACATCGGGGTGGAAGCGCACGCCGCCCTTGCCCGGGCCGCGCGACAGGTTGTGCTGCACGCGGTAGCCCTCGTAGTGGGCGACAGTGCCGTCGTCGCGCTCGATCGGCACGTCGACGATCAGCGCGCGCTTGGGATGCTTGAGGGTCTCGATCCAGCGCTCGAGCGTGCCGAGGTGGGGACGCACGCGCTCGATCTGCTCGACGAAGCTCGCCCACGGCTCGGGGGCGGCGGGGTTGAGGTAGGAAAGGCCGGCGAGCCGGTCGACGTTCTTGGTGTCCTGGGGGGCTGCGCTCATCGGTCTGCCTCGTCTGGCTTGGAAAGTGGGCGCATTCTGGGTGCTGCGGTGCGCCTCGGGCATGCCGTTGCCTCATCGGGTCATGCGTTTCGTGCATGAGGGGCGGCAGTGCGAGGTCTGCGCTCAGCCGGGACGGGTGATGAGGTGCTGCCACAGGCGCAGCAGTGCGTGCTTGGTGTTGGCGCGGTCGCGGTACAGGCGCACTTCCATGTCCAGGCTCCACTCCGTGCCGCCGGCCACGACGACCTCGCCGCGCTCGACCTCGCGCGCGACCGCGCTCGCCGGCAGGAAGGCGAGACCGTGGCCGGCGAGCAGCATCGCCTTGAGGCTCTCGGCCATGTCGGTCTCGTACTGCAGGGCGAGGTGGGCCGGGCGCGCGGCGCGGTCGAGGAGGGTGTCGACCATGCGCCGCAAGTAGGTGTTCGGGCCATAGCGCAGGAAGGGGATCGGCGCCGCCGGGCTGCCTGGCAACTGCCAGCCGGCGGCGCCGGCGTGCCGGCGCGGCAGATAGGGGCGGACGTGCTCCACCGCCAGTTGCAGGCCCTCGAAGCGTGCCGGGTCGAGCCACACCGGGTGGGCCGGATGGTGGTAGCACAGCAGCAGGTCGCAGCCGCCCTCGACCAGCATCATCACCACGTCATGGACGTTGCCGGCCACCAGGCGCGTCGGCACGTCACCGAAGCTCGCCTTGAGCTGCCCGAGCCAGCTCGGGAAGAAGGCGAAGGCGAGGGTGTGCGGCACCGCCACCACGAGCGCGTCGCCGGCGATCGCCTGGTGGCCGCGCACCAGCGCACGCGCGGCATGCAGGCGGTTGAGCAGGTCCACCGCCGGCCCCTTGAAGGCCTCGCCAGCCTCGGTGAGGCGGGTCGGGAAGGTGCTGCGGTCCACCAGCGCCACCCCTAGCCAGGCTTCGAGTGCGCGGATGCGGCGCGAAAACGCCGGCTGCGAGATGTGGCGCTGCTCGGCCGAGCGCGAGAAGCTGCCGCTGTCGGCGAGGCTGAGGAAATCTTCCAGCCATTTCAGTTCCATCGTCGGGGTCCTGTGAGTGCGGGGCGGCTTCGCAAGATAGCCGGCCGTCGCCGGATTGTCCGTCCTGTCCCGGCGCATATTCGCCGCGGCGAATGAAGTTTTGTCATGCACCGCGTCACCCGTCACGCCTTGGCCGGTCCGGCCTGCGTAGACTGTCGGCACGTTTTTGAAGAATCCGTCCAATCGAATCATGGCCCGCCATCTCGCCGCGCTGCTGCTCTGTTGCATCCTCTCTGTGCCGGCATTGGCGGCAGACCTGCCCGAGATCCTCGCCCGCGGCGAACTCCGCCACCTCGGCATCCGCTACGCCAATTTCGTCACTGGCAGCGGCGACGGCTTCGACGTGGAGCTGGTGCGTGGTTTTGCCGCGCGCCTCGGCGTTCGCTACACCCTGGTCTATACCGACTTCTATGCGGTCATCCGCGACCTGGTGGGGGCCGACGTGGTGCGCGATGGGGATGGCGCGAGGCTGGCGGGGCGCCACGAGGTGAAGGGGGACATGATTGCCGCCGGCTTCACCGTGCTGCCCTGGCGTGAAGCGGTCCTGCTGTATTCCGAGCCGACCTTTCCCTCGCAGGTGCTGCTGGTGGCGCGTGCCGATTCTCCGCTGCAGCCGATCGCGGGCGGCCCGGACAGGGCTGTCGATATCGCCATCACGCATGCACTGATCGGCGACAACAGCTTGCTGGTGATGAAAGGCACCTGCCTCGATCCGGCCAATTACGGCCTCGACGGCGTCGGCATCGATCTGCGTGCCTACACCCGCAGCACCAATCTCAACGAGATGGTGCCGGCACTGCTCAACCGCGAGGCCGAGCTGACCCTGCTCGACGTGCCCGACGTGATCCTCGACCTGCGCAAGTGGGCGGGTCGCATCAAGGTACTCGGGCCGATCTCGGGCGAGCAGCGGCTCGCAGCGGCCTTTCCCACGCACGCCCCGCAGCTGCGCGACGCCTTCAACGCCTACCTGCGCGAGCTCAAGGCGGACGGCCGCTACGACGCGCTGGTCGACAAGTACTACCCCGGCATCCGGCGTTATTTCCCGAACTTCTTTACGGAGCGCTGAATCATGAACGCGGGACGGGCGTCGAAGGGCCTCGGGCGCATGGCCTCGCACCTGCCCTGGGTCGCCGCCGGTCTGGCCGCGATCTACGCGTGCGTGCTGCTGTGGAGCCTGTTCTCCTCGCAGACCTTGTTGCGCGAGGCGCATCACGACCATCTGCTCGCCGACGGGCAGCGGCGCGCCGAAGCGGTTGCCGAGTTTCTCGCCGAGCGCCGCCAGAGCGTCGTCAGCCTGGCCGCGGAGCGTGAGATCGGTGACTACCTGGCCAACGAGGCGCTCGGCATGTCGGAGCGCTACGGACTGAACATCAGCCTCGACGCGATCGAGCGTCGGCTGGCCGAATACCTCGCGCAGCACACCCGCGGGGGGCGACCGGTGTTCGACGGCATCGCCTTCTTCGGCCGCGATGGCGGCCTGATCGTCGGGGCGGGCGAATCCCTCGCGTCCGGCGCCCCCACGGTGCACGGGCGCGAGGTCCTGGTGCACATCGCCGACGATGGCGCGGACTACCGCGTGCAGGCACCGGTGGTGTTCCGCGGCGACCACCAGGGCATGCTCGTCGCGACCGGGTCGCTCACTGCGCTGGCGACAACCCTGATCGCCCATCCGGGGGAGCGGGGCGGCGCGCCCAGCTACATCGAACTCATCATCGGCCGTGACGGCAGCGTGCTGATGCCTGCGGGGCAGCGCGCGCCGCTGCCGTCCGCGCTCGGTTCCGCGCTGGAGCAGCTTCCCGA
>JAKLLJ010000015.1 GCA_023150215.1 Thauera sp.
CACGGCGTTGAGGCGCGCCGGCGCGCTCAGGCGGATCGCATCGCGCTCGGACACCACCTCGCAGCCGGCGTCCATGAGCTTGTCGATCACTGCGTCGAGATAGCTCGACGAGGTGCCGGTGAGGCGCACCGAACCGCCGGTGACCGCCGCCGCGCACAGGTAGGTACCGGTCTCGATGCGGTCGGGCATGATGCGGTGCGTCGCGCCGTGCAGGCGCTCGACGCCGCGGATGCGGATCACGTCGCTGCCGGCACCCGAGATCTGCGCGCCCATCGCCACCAGGCAGTTCGCCAGATCGACCACCTCGGGCTCGCGCGCGGCGTTCTCGATCACCGTCTCGCCGTCGGCGAGCGCCGCGGCCATCATCAGGTTCTCGGTGCCGGTGACCGTCACCATGTCGGTGAACAGGCGCGCGCCCTTCAGGCGCGGCACCGTGGCGTGCACGTAGCCGTGCTCGACGCGCACCTCGGCGCCCATCGCCTGCAGGCCCTTGATGTGCTGATCCACCGGTCGGGCACCGATCGCACAGCCGCCGGGCAGCGACACCCGTGCCTCGCCGCAGCGCGCGACCAGCGGGCCGAGCACCAGGATGGAGGCGCGCATGGTCTTGACCATCTCGTAGGGCGCGACCGGGTTGTCCAGGCCGGCAGCATCCAGCGTGACGGCATGGCCGTCACGGGCAATCTTCACGCCCATCTGGCCGAGCAGCTCGAGCAAGGTGTCGATGTCGTTCAGGCGCGGCACATTGGTGAAGGTGACCGGCTCGGCAGTCAGCAGCGCCGCACACAAGATGGGCAATGCAGCGTTCTTGGCACCGGAAATGGCGATCTCGCCCGCCAGGCGGGCGCCGCCTTCGATCAACAGCTTGTCCATCGCCGCCTCACATGCCCAGTTCGCCGCGGCCTTCTTCCCATTGCGCGGGGGTGAAGGTCTGCAGTTGCAGGGCGTGGATCTCGTTGCCCATGAGGCGGCCGAGGGTGGCATACACGGCCTGGTGCTGGCGTACCTTCATCTTGCCTTCGAAGGTCGCACTGACGACGATGCCGCGGAAATGCACGCCGTCGTCGCCTTCGATGACCACCAGTTCGCAGGGCAGGCCCTGCTCGATCAGGCGCTTGATTTCGCTTGCTTCAAACATTTGGAATCCTTTACGAACGCAGCTTGTAGCCCCGGGCGAGCATCGCCAGGGTGAGCGCTGCGAGTACCACGAAACAGAGGCTCACCACGCCCAGCGACAGCCAGGGCGAGGTGTCCGATTGACCGAAGAAACCGTAGCGGAACCCGTCGATCATGAAGAAGAATGGATTGAAATGCGACACATCCTGCCAGAACTGCGGCAGCGAGTGGATCGAGTAGAACACCCCCGACAGCATCGTCAGCGGCATGATCAGGAAATTCTGGAAGGCGGCGAGCTGGTCGAACTTGTCCGCCCAGATGCCAGCGATGACGCCGAACGAGCCGAGGATGATGCCGCCGAGCAGCGCAAAGGCGAGCACCCACAGCGGATTGGCCATCGGCACCTCAACGAAGGCCGCCGACATCGCCAGCACACCCGCGCCCACCATCAGCCCGCGCAGGGTCGAGGCGATGACGTAGGCGGCGTAGAACTCGCGGTAGGACAGCGGCGGCAGCAACACGAAGATGATGTTGCCGGTGATCTTGCTCTGGATCAGCGACGACGAGCTGTTGGCGAACGCGTTCTGCAGCACCGACATCATCACCAGGCCGGGCACCAGGAAGCTGGTGTAGGCCACTTCGCCATACACGGTGACATGGCGGTCGAGCACATGCGAGAAGATGAGCAGGAACAAGAGCGCGTTGAGCACCGGCGCGGCGACGGTCTGGAAGCTGACCTTCCAGAAGCGCAGCGTCTCCTTGTAGAGCAGGGTGCGAAAACCGGTGAACGGCGACTCCGGCGCCATCGGCTCGATGCGCGGTGCGGGAACGAAAGCGGGTGCGGAAATGGGAGAAGAATCAGGCACGGTGCATCACCTCGACGAAGACGCGCTCGAGATCCGGCTCGCCGAGCTGCATCTCGGTGAGGCCCGCCGCCGCCTCACGCAGGCGGGCGAGCAGGGTCTCGACATCGGCATAGCTGTCAAAGCCGAACTCCACCCAGCCGCCCTCGGCGCTCACGCCACCGAGGGCGGTGGCGTGCTCGGGATGCGCAAGGCGCACGCGCAGGCTGTGCGTGGCAAAGCGCCGCAACAGGTTTTCGGTGGTGTCGAGTGCCACCACCTTGCCCGCCTTGAGCATGGCGATGCGCCCGCACAGGGTCTCGGCCTCTTCCAGGTAGTGCGTGGTGAGCACGATGGTGTGGCCATCGCGATTGAGCTTGCGGATGAACTGCCACAGGCCCTGACGCAGCTCGACGTCCACGCCCGCGGTGGGCTCGTCGAGCACGATCACCGGCGGCCGGTGCACCAGCGCCTGCGCCACCAGCACGCGCCGCTTCATGCCACCCGACAGCGCGCGCATGTTGGCATCGGCCTTGTGGGTGAGATCCAGGCTGGCAAGAATCTCGTCGATCCAGGCGTCGTTGCTGCGGATGCCGAAGTAGCCCGACTGGATGCGCAGCAACTCGCGCACCGAGAAAAAGGGGTCGAACACCAGCTCCTGCGGCACCACGCCGAGATTGCGACGGGCGTTGCGATAATCGCCGACGACGTCGTGCCCCATGATCGCGAGCGCGCCGCTGTCCGGTCGCACCAGCCCCGACAGCGCCGAGATCAGCGTGGTCTTGCCCGCGCCATTGGGCCCGAGCAGGCCGAAGAACTCGCCCTGGCCGACCTCGAGATCGACACCGCCGAGCGCCTTCAGCGCGCCGTAGCTTTTCGTGACCCCCTGGATGCGGATTGCGGCCAGGCTCATGCCCTGCTCTCCCGCACCAGCAGCTCATCGACATCGTAGAGCGCAGCCAGGCTGGCAAGCCCGGCGGGCAGGTTGCGGACGACCAGCGCATGGCCTGCTGCGCGTGCGCAGCGCATCCAGTCGAGGAGCAGCGCGAGCGCCGCCGAATCGGCGGCGGTGGCCGCCGCGAGATCGACCACCAGGTCGCCCGCACGCGCAAGACGCTGCCCCTCGGCGCGCAGGGTCGGCGCCGAACTCATCGTCAACGCACCGGCAGGCGCGAACACTCCCGGTTCACTCACGCTCAAACCCCGCCATCGGCGCGACCCTGGCCAGCACCCTGCTTCTCGGCGAGCGAGCGGTTCTGCTCCTCGAGCGAACGGATCAGGCCATCGATGCCGCCGCGGCTGATCCGGCCCACGAAATCGTTGCGGTAGTTGGTGACCATGCTCACCCCAGCGACGATGACGTCGAACACCTTCCAGCCTTGCTCGCCATTTTCCAGCATGTAGTCGATCCCGATCGGCTGCGCGCCGGCCTGGATGACCTCGGTGCGAACCTGCACCCGAGTGTCGGCCGGGGAAAAACGCGACGGGCGGAACTCGATGCGCTGGTCGCGGTACTGCGTGAGCGCATTGGAGTAGGTGCGCACCAGCAGGGTGCGGAACGCGTCGGTGAGCTTGACTTGCTGCGCTACGCTCGCCTGGCGCCAGTCGCGGCCAACCGCGAGCATGGTCATGCGACGGAAGTCGAAATGCGGCAACACCTTGGCGTCGACCAACTCGATCACGCGCCGCGTGTCGCCAGCCTGGATGGCCTTGTCGGCACGCACGATCTCGAGCACCTCGTTGGTGACGTCCTGGACGAGGACGTCGGGCGCCTTGCCTGTGCTGGCCGCCGCGGGCAGCGCCCCTGCCAACAGGACCCCGACGAGGCAAGCGCGGAAAAGGGCGATGATGTTTTTCATGTCATTTACTCACTTATCTCGTGTACTGGCGCTCGAGGGCCTTCGCGGCGGGCACTTGGCGAGCGCCGATGCCGGCGAATTCCAGACGCTCGACCGCGGTGGTCGCCGCCGCATCCACCTCGCCGCCGAGCGGCGCGGCCGACGGGTCATCGAAATCTTCGTACATCCGCTCTTGACGGCCGTCCTCGACCTTGTAACGGCGCTGTTCGAGGTAGAAGTCGCGCACGAAGGCGTAGCGGTCGAGCGCGGCCTCGTCCAGCGTGCGCTCGGTACCGAGCAATACCGAGCGGCCGTGCACCAGGCGCGTGCCAAGCACCGTGTTGCGCGTCGGCACGTGATCGATGCGGAATGGCTCGTTGGCCATCATGTCGGCCGGCAGCGCCACTGCGTCACGCACCGTGCGCGGCCCGAAGAAGGGCAGCACGATGTAGGCCCCCTCACCCACGCCCCAGCGCCCCAGCGTCTGGCCGAGGTCCTCGTCGTGCTTG
Source organism: Thauera sp. (assembly GCA_023150215.1). Taxonomy (GTDB): domain Bacteria; phylum Pseudomonadota; class Gammaproteobacteria; order Burkholderiales; family Rhodocyclaceae; genus Thauera. Next base: position 4,306 of record JAKLLJ010000015.1, read on the forward strand.
GGCAGGCCGGCCTCGCTGGCGATGTCGAGCAGGCCGAGCAGGCCCCAGGTCGAGTTGAACGCGAAGCGCATCAGGTCGCTCATGCCTTCGGCGAACTTGCCCTGCAACATGTTGTTGAGCCCGATCCAGGGGTCACCCAGATTGCCGAGCACGTTGCCGATGGCGGTGCGTGCCGGACTCGGCAGCACCGCTTCGTACACCTGCGCGGCAGGCTTGACGACCACCTTGTCGACCTGCTCGTTGAAGCCGAACATCGCGCGGTTGTAGCCTTCCAGCGGGTCGTTCGGGTTGCCGGTGGACGCACAGCCAGCGAGCAACATGGCCGCCAGGGCGGTCGCGACAAGTCCGGCACGGGAGCGACGAAAGACTTTATGCATGGCTGTTTTCTCCGGAAATCCTGAGCGCCTCATTGCGCGGGCGCGTCGGCGGCGCGGTCGAACATGAACTGACCAATCAGCTTCTCGAGCACCACCGCCGACTGGGTGATCAGCACACGATCGCCACCCTTGAGCATCTCGACGTCGGCGCCGGCCTCCAGCCCCACGTACTGCTCGCCAAGGAGGCCTGAGGTCAGGATCGATGCCGTGGTGTCGGCGGGAAATTCATAGCGCCCGTCAATCTCGAACTCCACCACCGCGCGGTAGATCTTGGTATCGAAGCGGATCGACGCCACACGCCCGACCAGCACGCCCGCGCTCTTGACCGGCGCACGCACCTTGAGGCCACCGATGTTGTCGAAGGGCGCCTCGACGCGGTAGGTCTCGTTACCGTTGATGCCCGAGAAATTGCCGACCTTCATCGCCAGGAACACCAGCGCGGCGAAACCGATCGCAACAAAAATGCCGACCCACAGGTCGAGCGCGGTACGACTCATCATCAACCCCTGAACATGAAGGAGGTAAGCACGAAATCGAGCGCCAGGATGGCCAGCGCCGAGGTGACGACGGTGCGCGTGATCGCACGCGACACGCCCTCTGCAGTCGGCTGGCAATCGTAGCCTTCGAACACCGCGATCAAGGACACCACCGTACCGAAGACCGCGGATTTGATCACGCCGTTCATCACGTCGTACTCGAACTCCACCGCCGCCTGCATCTGCGACCAGAACGCGCCGTCATCGACACCGATCACCGCCACGGTGATCAGCCAGCCACCGAAGATGCCCATCGCCGAAAACAGCGCGGCCAGCAGCGGCATCGACAGCACGCCGCCCCAGAAGCGCGGCGCGACCACACGTGCGATCGGGTTAACCGCCATCATGTCCATCGCCTTCAACTGTTCGGTGGCCTTCATCAGACCGATCTCGGCGGTGATCGCGGACCCGGCACGGCTGGCGAACAGCAACGCGGCGATCACCGGCCCGAGTTCGCGCAGCAGCGACAGCGCAACCATCACGCCCACCGCATCGGCCGAGCCGTAGCGCTGCAGGATGTCGTAGCCCTGCAGGCCGAGCACCAGGCCGACGAACAAGCCCGACACCACGATGATCAGCAGCGACATCACGCCACTGAAGTAGAGCTCGCGAATGGTCAGGTGGATGCGGCGCAGGGACTGCCCGGAGTGCAGAAGCACCGCGAGCAGGAAACGGGTGATGAAGCCCAGCCGCCAGATGCCATCGATGGTCAGCGCACCAATGTGCCGCAGCGCGGACAGGACTGCGTTCATGCCCCCTCCCCCCCGAGCAGGCTGTCTATCGGTGCCGCCGGGTAATGGAAAGGCACCGGCCCGTCGGCCTCGGCATTGACGAACTGGTGCACGAAGGGGTCGCTCGAGGCGCGGATCTCGTCCGGCGTGCCCTGCGCGACGACGCGCCCATCGGATACGAAGTAGATGTAATCCACGATCGACAGCGACTCGTGAACGTCGTGGGTGACCATCACCGAGCTCGCACCGAGCGCGTCGTTGAGCTTGCGGATCAGTTGCCCGATGATGCCGAGCGAAATCGGATCAAGGCCGGCGAAGGGCTCGTCGTAGAGGATCAGCATCGGGTCCAGCGCCACCGCGCGCGCCAGCGCCACACGCCGCGCCATGCCGCCGGAGAGTTCGCCCGGACTGAGTTTCGCTGCGCCGCGCAGGCCCACCGCCTGCAACTTCATCAGCACCAGGTCGTGGATCATGCCTGCCGGCAGGACGGTGTGCTCGCGCAGCGGAAAAGCAACGTTGTCGAACACGCTCATGTCGGTGAACAGCGCACCGAACTGGAACAGCATCCCCATCCGCCTACGCAGCGCATAGAGATCCTTGCCCGACAGGCCTGCGAGGTCGCGCCCCTCGACCTCCACGACACCGCCCGACGCACGCAATTGGCCGCCGATCAGGCGCAGCAGCGTGGTCTTGCCACAACCGCTGCCCCCCATGATCGCCACGACCTGGCCGCGATGGACGCTCAGGTCGATACCGCGCAGGACTTCGCGCTCGCCGTAGGCGAAGCGCGCGTCGCGCAGGGAAACCAGCGGAGAGGTCGATTCTGCAGTTGCGGTCACGATGATCGCGGGCACACGAAAACCATTGAATATAACAGAGACCCATGCTCCCCGCTCCACGATGTTGCAATGCAGCAACGATGTTGCAGGCGGGTCACCACCCTTTACGCCCGCAAGCGGACCCGGCCTGATCCGACGCCAGTGGATGGTCGAAAAAAAATTCCATGTGGCTATTCACTTTTTCTTTTCACCTGGATAGCATGCTTGCATGCATCTCGCATTCGACGCCACTTCGACTATCCTCGCAACGACGGCCTTGCTGGCGGCCGCCGCAGGATGCGCACCGCTCCCCGCTCCGCCCGTGCTGCACGGCCACCTCGACATACAGGCTGCGTCCGCCGCCCGCCGCCCTGCACCCGGCCCGACCGGCTCGCCCCTGCAGACGGCAGCGCCGAGCAGCGATCCGACGCCCGTGTCGCACGCCGCCGCGCACCCGCCTTCGGCAAGCGAAGCCGCGGTCGGCAACACCTCCACCACGCCGAGCGCACATCGAGGTTATTCCATCGACGTCCGCGACATCCCCGCGGAGCAGTTGCTGCTCGCGATCGGTCGCGACGCCGGGCTGGAGCTCGACCTCCATTCCGGCATCGGCGGACGCATCAGCATGCAGGCCCACGATCGCCCGCTACCAGAGCTGCTCGAGCGCATCGCCCGCCAGGCCGACGTGCGCTACGAGCTTCGCGGGCGCCACCTCACCGTGCGCCCCGATACGCCTGAGATCCGCAGCTACATGGTCGATTACGTCAACCTCAGCCGCGACATGCGCGGCACGGTGGCCACCAGCACGCAGATCGCCACCTCGGGCAGTGGCGGCCCCGCCAACCGCGGCGGGGCGGCGAACGCCGCCGGCAACGCCTCGGTCACCCAGATCGAGACGCGCTCCGCAAACGACTTCTGGAACGCTCTCGAGACCAACCTTGCCGCCATCCTCGCCGGGCACGGCCAGGCGCCGGAATGCAGCACCAAGGGGAACGACGGGGGCAAGGGCTGCCGCACCCCCGACCTCATGATCAATCGCGAAAGCGGCATCGTCATGGTGCGTGCCAGCGCACGGCAGCACGAGCAGCTCGCGGCCTTTCTCGGCAGCGTGCAACGGGCGGCACGGCGCCAGGTCATGATCGAGGCAACCATCGTCGAGGTCACGCTGGCCGACGGCTACCGCCAGGGCGTCGACTGGACACGGCTCGGCGTGCCCAGCTGGAGCGTGCGTCCGCGCGGCAGCGGCGACGCCACCGCCGGCCAGCCGACGCTGAGCTATCTGTCGACGAATACCGACATCCGCATCGAACTGCTGGAAACCTTCGGTACCGTCAAGGTGCTGTCGAGTCCGCGCCTGTCGGTCCTCAACAACCAGACCGCGATGCTCAAGGTGGTCGAGGAAGTCGTCTACTTTCTGGTCGATAGCACCACCACCGAGTACGACGACCGCAAGCAGGCGCGCATCTCCGCCACCACCACGCCGCAGTCGGTCTCGGTCGGCATGGTGATGTCGGTCACCCCGCAGATCTCCGCCGACGGCGACATCACGCTCAACGTGCGGCCGACGATCTCGGGCATCTCCGGCTTCAAGGACGACCCCAACCCCTCGCTCGGCGACGTCCCCAACCGCGTGCCGCAGATCCGCACGCGCGAGATCGAATCCATGCTGCGCCTGCGCAGCGGCGAGGTTGCGGTGCTGGGTGGCCTGATGGAAGACCGTATCGACCACGACACCGGCCGCATCCCGCTGCTTGGCGATCTGCCGGTGGTCGGCGAGATCTTCACCCGGCGCGACAACGGCGTGCGCCGCACCGAACTGCTCGCGGGCTATGCTGGCTAAGCCGCCCACCTGCCCGACAACGACTTCCTCCTTGCCGCGCCCTCGCCGGGGCAACGCAACTTCCCGCACGCGCCGCTGCGTCCGCTCCTCGTTCCCGGCAGCGCTGCGGCCGCGCCCAGCGTTTCCGACCAGGCCTACACCCAGCCATGAACGCACCGCTTCCCATCGGCCAGACCCTGATCGCCGCCGGGCTGATCGGTGAAGACCAGCTGCGCATCGCGCTCCACGAACAGCAGGGCCGTGGCCAGCCACTCGGCCGCCTCCTGGTGGAGCTCGGCTTCGTCAGCGAGATCGCGCTGCGCGAGGTACTCGCCGCACGCAGCGGCTTGCCCTGCGTCGACCTCGCCACCGCACTCGCAGACCCCGATGCGATCGCACGCGTGCCGCAGGCACTCGCTCGCCGCCACCGTCTGCTGCCGCTCCAGTACGACGCGGCCCGCCACCGCCTGATCGTCGCCATGGCCGACGCGCACGACATTGTCGCCCTCGACCGCCTGCGCGCCGAGCTCGGCCCCGAAGTGCACATCGAGCTGCGCCTGGCGGGCGACGGCGAGCTCGGGCGCGCGATCGATCAGCACTACGGCCAGGCAAGCTCGATCGAGGACATGGTGCGCGAACTCGAGCGCCGCACCGGGCGCAGCGGCCACAACGGCAACCGCGATCCCCAGCTCGTCGTGCGCATGGTCGACGCGCTGCTCGCCGAGGCGGCCTCGCGCGGCGCCTCCGATCTGCACTTCGAGCCCGAGTCCGGGTTCCTGCGCATCCGCCATCGCATCGACGGCACCTTGCGCCAGGTGCGCGCGATGCACAAGTCGTGCTGGCCGGAGCTCGCGGTACGGCTGAAAGTGCTGGCCAGCATGGACATCGCCGAGTCGCGCAGCCCGCAGGACGGGCGCATCGGCCTTGCGGTCGGCGGGCGGCCGATCGACTTCCGTGTCGCCACCCAGCCCACCTTGCACGGCGAGAACATCGTGTTGCGCATCCTCGACCGCGACAAAGGCATCGTCCCGCTCGATGCGCTCGGCCTGTCCACCGATCAGCACGCGCAACTCGAGCACATCCTCGCCCGTCCCGAAGGCCTGGTGCTGGTGGTGGGCCCCACCGGCAGCGGCAAGACCACCACGCTGTACTCGATGCTCAACCACCTCAACAGCGAGGCGGTGAACATCATGACTCTCGAGGACCCGGTGGAATATCCGCTGGCGATGATCCGCCAGACCCAGGTCGGCGAGGCCTCGCGGCTCGACTTCGCCGACGGCGTACGCGCACTGCTGCGCCAGGATCCCGACGTGATCCTGGTCGGCGAGATCCGCGACGCCGACACTGCGACCATGGCCGTACGCGCGGCACTCACCGGACACCAGGTGTTCGCCACCCTGCACGCCAACTCGGTGTTCGGTGCCCTGCCGCGGCTCTTCGAGATCGGCATCGGCGCCGAGCTGCTTGCCGGCAACCTGTGCGGGATCCTTGCCCAGCGTCTGGTGCGCCGGCTTTGCCCCGACTGCCGTGAGCGGGTGCCGGCCGGCGAGGCCGCAGGCCGGCTGCCTGGCCGCTTCGCCACGGCTCGACTGCCACCCACCCATCGCGCGCGCGGCTGTGCGCAGTGCGACTTCCAAGGCTATCGCGGCCGCCTGGCGATCATGGAGATACTGCCCTTCGACAGCGGCCTCGATGAGCTCGTCGCCCGCCGCGCGAGCGCGGGCGAACTGCGCACCGCAGCACGCACCCGCGGCCATCGCATCCTCGCCGAGGACGGCCTGCGCCGGGTGCTCGACGGCAGCACCAGTCTGGCCGAGCTTGCGCGCGTGGTCGACCTCTCCGGCGTGGAAACCGATGACATCGCCCGACTTGCCGACGAGGCCAACGCATGACGGTATGGCGCTACCATGCAATGGCAGCCGACGGCCGCCGTACGCGCGGCGAACTCGAGGCGGCGGACCTTGCCGAACTCGAGCGCCTGCTCGGCAGCCGCGCGCAGGTGCTCATCAACGCCCGCCCACGACGCATCAATGCCCTGCGCGCCGCGCGCATCTCCCGCCGCGAACTGATTCCGTTCTGCTTTCATCTGGAGCAACTGCTCGGCGCCGGCGTGCCACCCTTCGAGAGCCTGGCCGCGCTGCGTGATGCGAGCACCGACCCGCGGCTGCAACGCACCGTCGGCGCGTTGCTCGCCGACGTCGAACGCGGCCTGCCGCTATCAGCCGCCGCCGCACGCCGGCCGGAGGCCTTCTCCACGGTCGCGGTCAGCCTGCTGCACGCCGGCGAACAGGCGGGTCGCCTGCCCGAAGCGATCCGCGATATCGGCGAAGCGCTGGCACAGGAAGAAGAGCTCGCCAGCCATGCGCGCCGGATCGCGATCTACCCGAGCATCGTTGCCGTCCTGCTCCTGCTCGCGGTCGTGGTCGCGCTCACCCAGGTCGTACCCGAACTCGAAAGTCTGCTGCGCAGCACCGGGCAAACCCTGCCGCTGCAGACGCGCATCCTCGTCGGCCTGTCGCAGGTGGTGCGCGAATGGGGCTGGGCAATGCTGCTCACACTGAGCACGGCCGTTGCGCTCGGCGCACATGCGCTGGCGCGCTCCGCAGCCCTGCGCACCCGGGCGCACGCCCTGCAACTGCGCCTGCCGCTGATCGGCAACCTGCTGCGCAAGCTCGCCCTCGCGCGCTTCGCCGCGCTGTTCGCGACACTCTACGGTGCCGGCATCAACGTCATCGACGCCTTGCGGGCGAGCGCAGGTGCCACCGCCAACCTTGCCCTGCGCGCAGGCCTCGACCACGCGATCGCCAGCATCGAGCAGGGGCAGCCGATTTCGGCCGCCTTCGAGGCGGCCAGCGTATTCCCGCCACTGGTCACGCGCATGCTGTGCCTCGGCGAGCACACCGGCGCCCTCGACGAGGCGCTCGGCAAGGTCGCCAGCCTCTATCGCCGCGACGTCGCCGAGGGCATCGCCCGCCTGCAGGCGGCGGCCGAGCCCGCACTGACGGTGGCAATGGGCGGTCTGCTGTTGTGGATCGCCAGCGCCGTGCTCGGCCCGATCTACGATCTCATCACCCACCTCCCGGTCTGAGCCATGCGGCGCCAAACCCTCCTCCTTGCCGCCGACCCGCTCGGCCTCGTCGCATGCCACCGCGATAATGACGGCCTTCGCCTGCTGGCCTCGTTCCCGGCTGGCGAGCATGCCGCATTCAGCGCCTGGCTCGGCGGCCGCGCGCCCGGCGAACCCTGCCGCATGCTGGTCAACCTTCCCGACGAAGCCTACGAGGTCGAGGATCTGCCGCGCGTGCGTGGCGCCGACCGCCGGGCCCTCCTTGCCCGCCGGCTCGCAGCGTGGTTTCCCGACCCGCGCTATGCACTTGCGATCCCGCTCGGCCGCGCTCCCGACGGGCGAAAGGCCTTCGAGCGCGTGCTGTTCGCCGGCCTCGAGCGCAGCGCCGACCTGCAAGCGTGGATCGACGCGCTCGGTGTGCACGGCGGTCAACTCGAGCGCCTGATCCCGTCCGCGGCCCTGCTGCCGCGCTTGAGCGCACTCAGCCCCCTCCACGGCAGCCGGAGCGCGGCCCCGCGCCTGGTCGCGGCCGCCGGGCGTGCCGGTCTGCGCATCACCCTGCTGTCGGGCCGACAGGCCGTGTTCTCCCGCCTCATCGCCATCCCCGAAGGCAGCGCCGCCACCACCCTCGCCTTCCAGGCGGAGATCGAACGCACCCGCAGTTACCTCATCTCCCAGCGCAGGCTCAGCGCCGACGCACCGGTGCCGATCCTGATTCTCGACGGTGAGGCCGGCCAGCCCGGCGCCCTCCCATTGCAGCCGGTGCCTTTTGTCGGCAACGAGGACGCACGCCTCACCGCAGTCGACGCCGCATTGCTCCTCGCCCTGGGCCAGGCCGACTCCCGCATCGGCTGGCCGGGCGACACCGCACCGCGGCGGTGGCCGCGCCTGCCCGAACGACGCATTCTCGCCGCGACCGGCCTCGCCAGCCTCGCCGTGCTTGGCGCCGCGGCGTGGGCCGAGCAACAGGCACAGGCGGCGGCCGAAGCCACTGCGGCGGCCGAACGCGCACGCGCAGCCCAAGCGGCGGCACTTGCCGCCGAAGTGGCCGAGCGCGCGGCACTGGAAGCTCGCCGCCCACAGCCTGCGGAGCCTGCGCCCGAACCCCCACCCGCAGCGCCGGAGCCGCCCGTGCCATGCCCTTCGCCAGCCCCCCCGCCGGCACCGACACTCGCCCGCATCGACGGCATGCTGCGCCGCCCGGATGGCGAGACCCTGCTATGGATCGAGGGCGCCTGGGTCCGCGCCCATACGCTCGGGCTGCACGCGGCGACCGGCCCGAGCGCGGCGCTCACCGCGGCAGGCCACCGCGTCACCGTGCGCGTCGGCGACAGCTGGGCGATACCGGGCACAACAGCAACGAGCGCCGCAAGCCAGGCGGACACAGCGCCCGCGATCGACACCAAGGAGCACCCATGAGCGCTGTCGCCCTCCGGTGGCAGCGCCGCCGGGTGCCGAGGATGCCGGCCTGCGACGGCCGCGGACGGCCACACTCGCCCGCGCGTCGCGGCGACCTCGTGCCGACCAAAGCGACCAGCGCCAGCCGCCCCACCCCACCCGGCCGCCTCCACGGCCAGGCGCTGATCGCCGCCTTGCTGGTCATCACCGTGCTCGCCGCCAGCGGCCTGCTCGCGGGCGGCGAGCTGCGCGCACGCGCCGCTGCCCGCGCCCACGCGCGCAGTATCGACGCGCTCGCAACGGCACGCGCTGCCTTGATCGGCTATGCGATCAGCTACGCCGAGACCCACCGCGGCGAAGGCTACGGCTTCCTGCCCTGCCCGGATGGCGGCAACAGCGGCTCCACTCCGATCGGCGCCTGCGGCGCGCGTGGCACCGCCGCGATCGGTCGTCTGCCGTGGCGCACGCTCGGCCTGCCCGAACTGCGCGACGGCTGGGGCGAATGTCTTTGGTATGCGGTGGCCGGCAGCGCGAAGCACAACCCGAAACCGCTGGCACTCAACTGGGATAGCCCCGGCCAGTTCAGGCCGCTCGACCCCGAGGGTGATCCGCAAGCCGTTGGTGCAGGCGACGGCCTCGCGATCGCAGTCGTGTTCGCCCCTGGTCCCGTCCGTTCCGGACAAACGCGGCCATCCAGCCGGGGCTCGGGCTGCAGCGGAAGCGACTCGGCTACAACCGATCTGCCGCATTACCTGGACCACGCTCATCCGCGGACCGCGACCAGCGTGATCGTCGTGCCTGGACAAGGCTTGCAGCCCGGAGACGACGATGCACCGAACGATCTTGCAATCTGGATCGGCATCGACGACGTGTTCGACGCACTCCGCCGCCGCCACGATCACGCCACCCACCTCGATGCACTCCTCGCCCGCAGCCTGAGCGCACTGCGGGCACGGCTCGGCAGCGGGCGCGATGCCTGGCTTGCCCGCCACGCCCGCCTCGTCGGCCAGCTCGCAGTCGGCGTGCTGCCGAGCGCCGAAACACTGGGCATTCCAGCGGACGAGCGCGGGCCGATCGACGACTGGCACGAGCAGATGCACTTCGCGGCGTGCCCCGACGGCAGCGCGTGCATCGACGTGGCACGCCCTGACGGTGGGCAGGACCGCTGCCGCGCGGTGCTCGCCTTCGGTGGCGAGCGCGCGCGCAGCGGTGCATCCCCCCAGTCGCGCACCACCCCTGCCGAGCGTGCCGACCTGGCGGCCTATTTCGAGGACCGCAACCCGGTCGCACTGCGGCACGGCATTCCCCACTTCGAGGGCGGCGAGCGCTTCATCGTGCCCGACCGCAGCCAGCCCGCCACGGGAGACGTGATCCGATGCCTGCCCTGAAGTGCCCCCCGTCGTGCCCGCCTGCGCCGGGCTCGGCACGCGTCCGCCGCAGCGGCGTGCGCGCACACGGCTTCACCCTGGTCGAGCTGGCGATGGTGCTGATCATCCTCGCGCTGCTCGGCGGCAGCCTGATCGTGCCAGTCGCGAGCCGCATCGAAGCGCGCGACCGGCAGACCACGCAAGAGCGCTTGCGCGACATCCAGCACGCGCTCACCGGCTTCGCGATCATCCACGCGCGACTGCCGTGTCCGAGCACCGAAACCGATCCCGCCAGCGCGAACTACGGCCTCGAGGACGGACCGCCGTGCAATCACGGGCGCGAAGGGATCCTGCCCTGGCGCAGTCTCGCCGTCCCGGCGACCGATGCCTGGGGGCGCGAGCGCCTGACCGCCAGTGAGGACTGGGCCGGGCACTGGCGCTACCGGCTCGACCCTGCGTTCGGCAGGGCACCGATCGGCGCGGCCACCGAACCCACGGCCCACCTCCAGATCCGCGACCACGACGGCCGCCGGGTCACCACCGTCGACTCGCAAGCGGTGGCAGTCGTCTGGTCGGCCGGCCCCAACCAGCGTGCGGACGGCACGAACACCACCCACGCCAGCGCCTCACCGAGCTACCAGGCCGGCGAGCCAGGCACCGACTTCGACGACCTGCTGGCCTGGATCGGACGCCCGCTGCTGATCGCTCGCCTGGCACAGGCCGGCCGGCTATGACAGTCGCCCCACTCGCTCCGAAACCCCCTTCCCTCACCCTCCCGTCACCAGGAGAACGATCATGCAAAGCAAGGCACAAGCCGGATTCACCCTCGTCGAAATCGCCATCGTGCTACTCGTCGTCGGGCTGCTGCTCGGCGGCGTGATGAAGGGGCAGGCGCTGATCGACAGCGCCAAGGTCAAGAACCTCGCCCAGGATCTGCGCACCGTGCCGGCGATGATCCACGCCTACCAGGACCGCTTCCGCGCCCTGCCCGGCGATGACCCGGCGGCGGTCCGCCACCTTTGCGACAGCGGCAACACCTGCACGGTGGTCGGCAACGGCAATGGCGTGATCAACGGCGACTGGAACGCTGGCGCCGACGCCGAATCGACACGACTCTGGCAGCACTTGCGACTCGCGGGCCTCGCCACCGGCAGCACCAGCACCGACGACCCCGGCTTCCTGCCGCGCAACGCGCTCGGCGGCCGCCTCGGCGTGCAACGCGGCGGCTCGGTGCTCGGCCTGCCCGGCAGCTTGGTGGTGTGTTCCGACAATGTCCCCGGCAAGCTCGTGCGCCAACTCGACATCGCCCTCGATGATGGCGATCCCGCGACCGGCTCGCTGCGCGCCGGCACCAGCGGTGACGACGGACTGCAGGCGGTGTCGTCGGCCAACCCGCTCACCGAGGGCAACGCGCACACGGTGTGCTCGAACCTGTAAAGCGCAAGGGTCGAGACCCGAGGGGCGGTCAGCCGGCGAGCAGACGCTGTTCGGCGGCTTCGAGACCGCTCGGGACGCCGAGCAGCACGACCACATCACCGGTCTGGATGCGGGTTTCCGCACCAGGCGAGAGGGCACGGATGCCGCGCCGGCGCACTGCCGGCACCGATACGCCGAACTCATCCAGACCCAGCTCGCCGATCGTGCGCCCGATCGCTGCCGCTCCTTCCGCCACGATCACCGAGCGCAGCCGGGCGTCGGCGCCATCGTTGGGGTCGGCCGCATCGCTGCTGCCCTGGAAGAAGCCGCGCATCAGCGCGTAACGCTGGCTGCGGATGTCGCGGATGCGCCGAACCACGCGCTTGAGCGGCACGCCGGTCAACGCGAGCGCGTGCGAAGCAAGCATGATGCTGGCCTCGAAGGCCTCGGGCACGACCTCGGCGGCGCCCGCCTGGGCGAGCTTTTCCATGTCCGCTTCGTCACCGGCACGGACCACCACCGGCAGTCCCGGGCGCAAGGCGTGGGCATGGTGGATCACGCGCAGCGCCGCCTCGACCGCATCGAAGGACACCACCAGCGCGCTCGCACGCATGATGCCGGCCGCGATCAGGGTCTCGCGCCGTGCCGCATCGCCAAAGACCACGGTGTCGCCCGCCGCGCCCGCTTCGCGCACGCGCTCGGGGTCGAGGTCGAGCGCGACGTAGCCCACGTTTTCCTGCTCGAGAAAGCGCGCCAGATATTGCCCGCTGCGACCATAGCCGCAGACGATGATATGGCGCTCGGTATTGAGCGACTGCGCTGCGACCTTGGTCAGTTCCATCGAGCGCAGCAGCCATTCGGAGGCCACGAAGCGCATCACCAGACGGTCGCTGAGTTGCACGATCAGCGGCGCCACCAACATCGAAAGCACGAGCGCAGCGACCGTCGCCTGGGCCAGCCCATAGGGCATCAGGCCGAGATCGAGGATCTGCGACAGCAGCACGAAGCCGAACTCGCCACCCGCGCACAACCACAAACCGGAACGCATCGCCGTGCCTGCCGGCGAGCCGAACGCACGCGAGGCGCCGAACACGAGGCCGAACTTGATGACCAGCAGCGCCGCGAGCAGTCCGAGCACTGCCGGCAGGTTGCGCACGATCTCCGCCACATCGAGCAGCATGCCGACGGTGACGAAGAAGAGCCCGAGCAGCACGTCGCGGAAAGGCTTGATGTCTTCCTCCACCTGGTAGCGATACTCGGTTTCCGAGATCAGCATGCCGGCAAGGAAGGCACCGAGCGCGAGCGAGAGGCCGACCAGCTCCGACAGCCAGGCCAGGCCGAGCGTGATCAGCAACACGTTGAGCATGAACAGTTCGCCCGAACGGCGCCGCGCCATCACGGTGAACCACCAGCGCATCAGGCGCTGTCCGAACACCAGCACCAGCGAGAGCAGGAACACCACCTTCAGGGTCGCCAGCCCGAGGGTGAACATCATCTCCTCGGCCGGGCGCGAAAGCGCCGGCAGCAGGATCAGCAGCGGTACCACCGCAATGTCCTGGAACAGCAGCACGCCGATCACCTCCCGGCCATGACGGCTGTCGAGCTCAAGGCGGTCGGCGAGCAGTTTGGAGAGGATCGCGGTGGACGACATCGCCAGCGTGCCGCCGAGCGCGAAACTGGTGATCCAGCCCAGCCCGCCGAGGCGGCCGACGAGGGTCACCAGCACGATCGTCGTCAGCACCTGCGCCAGCCCGAGCCCGAACACGATGCGCCTCATCGCCATCAGACGCGCCAGCGAGAACTCCAGCCCGATCGAGAACATCAGGAACACCACGCCGAACTCGGCGAGGTGGCGCGCACCGGCGGATTCCTGCATCAGGTTGAGCGCGTGCGGGCCGCCCAGCGCACCGACCAGCAGGTAGGCCAGCACGGGCGGCAGATTCATGCTGCGGAAAAACGCCACCATCACCACGGCGGCGGCCAGCAGCAGGACCACGAATTCGAGCGTATTGAGCATGGGGCCCCGGGACGGGATGGCGCCAGCGCGGCCGGACGGCGGCGCGGGGGTTTGGTATACAATCGGTTCGTTCTGGCGGCCGCCGGACACCGCGCGCCGGCATCCCGCCGGCCCTCCGGATCCACCCTCTGTGCAAGTTTAAAGCATCGACCCCATGGACCCCATTTCCGCTTCCGGCGAAAGCCGTGCCGTTTCGCTCGCCCGCCGCGTGCTGCGCATAGAGGCCGACGCGGTAGCTGCGCTGGCTGCCCGTGTCGGCGAGGATTTCGAGCGCGCGGTCGAGATCATCCTCGCCCGCCGCGGACGCGTGATCGTGACCGGTGTCGGCAAGTCCGGGCACATCGGCCGCAAGATGGCGGCGACGCTGGCCAGCACCGGCACCCCCGCCTACTTCGTCCATGCCGCCGAAGCTGCGCACGGCGATCTCGGCATGATCACCCCCGAAGACGTCGTCATCGCGCTGTCGAACTCCGGCTCGAGCGAGGAGCTGCTCACCATCGTGCCGCTGGTCAAGCGCCAGGGCGCACGCCTGATCGCGATGACCGGCCGTCCCGATTCGCCACTCGCCCTCGAGGCCGACGCGCACCTGGACGCGGCCGTGGCCGAGGAGGCCTGCCCGCTCAATCTGGCTCCCACTGCCAGCACCACCGCCGCGCTCGCGCTCGGCGACGCGCTCGCGGTCGCGCTCCTCGACGCACGCGGCTTCGCCGCCGAGGACTTCGCCCGCTCGCACCCGGGCGGCGCCCTCGGCCGCCGTCTGCTCACCCACGTCGGGGACGTCATGCGGCCGGCGGCGGCAGTGCCGCGGGTGCCGGCCGACGCGCCACTCACCCAGGCGCTGCTGGCGATGACCGCCGGCGGCATGGGCATGACCGCGGTGGTGGGCGACGGCGACGTACCGGTCGGCATCTTCACCGACGGTGACCTGCGGCGCGCCCTGGAAAAAGGCTGCGATGTGCGCACGGCCCGTGTCAGCGAGGTCATGACGCGCAGTCCGCGCAGCATCGGCCCGGGGGCACTCGCCGTCGAGGCCGCCGAGGTCATGGAGCGCGTGCGCATCACCCAATTGCTGGTGCTCGACGAAAGCGGCGGGCTCGCCGGGGCGCTCACGACCCACGACCTGATGCTGGCCAAGGTCATCTGAATGCGGGTCGACACCTGGCGCCTGTATCCGGTCATCGCGCTCGCCGTGCTGGCGGGCGCATCGGCTTGGCTCGAGCGCATAACGCGCGAGGACGACCTGGTGCCCGGCACCGAGCAGAGCGGTCCCGACTTCATCGCCCACGACACCCGCGTGGTCGGCTTCGACGGCGCCGGTCAGCAGCGCTACGAGTTGGTCGCCGCGCGCCTCGAGCACTTTCCGGCCGACAGCACCACCCGCCTGCACCAGCCACGGCTGCAGATGCAGGGCGAGGACGGCGCGACCCTGATCACCGCACGCACGGCGGACGTGTCGCCAGGCGGCGAGCAGGTCGATCTGGCCGGCGAGGTTCGCGTCAGGCGACCGGAAACGGCTGCCTCGCTTGCACTCGCGCTCGACTCGGAAACGCTCACCGTGTGGCCGGATGCGCAGCGCGCCCGCACCGATTCGCCGGTCGTGATGACCCGTGGCGCCGGACGCGCCGTGGCGCAAGGCATGCGCGCCGACAACCTGTTCGGCACGCTCGAACTCATCGGCGAGGTCAGCGCGACGATGCCGCCCCGCCGTCAAGGATCCTGACCATGAAGCGACGCTTCCTCGCCGCTGCGACCTGCCTGCTCGCCGCCTTCAGCTCCCCCGCCCTCGCCGAGAAGGCCGACCGTGCCCAACCGGTCAACATCGAAGCCGACCGCCTCACCGTCGATGACCGCAACAAGGTGCACATCTTCGAAGGCAACGTGATCCTCAGCCAGGGCACGCTCACCATCCGTGGCGACAAGCTGGTCGTCACCCAGGATGCCGCCGGTTTCCAGAACGGCGTCGCCACGGCCTCCAAGGGCCTGGCGACCTTTCGCCAGCGTCGCGACGGCAGCGCCGAGTATGTCGAGGGCGAGGCCGAGCGCATCGAGTACGACAGCCGCAGCGAGAAGGCCAGGCTGTTCAACCGCGCCAAGGTCTCCAGCGGCGGCGATCAGGTCAGCGGCCACTACATCGAATACGACGCGATCACCGAGAACTACCTGGCGACCAACGCCCCCGGCAGCCGCCAGGGCACGCCGGCCGGCCGGGTGCGCGCAGTGATCCAGCCCAAGTCCGAGGGCCAGCCTGCAGGCCGGCCCTGACCCCACGACGAGCAAGACCACACACCAGGAGACAACATGAGCTTCGAGATGATCATCGCCGAAAAACGTGGCCGCATCGGCCTCATCACCCTCAACCGGCCCAAGGCACTCAACGCGCTCAACGACCAGGTGGTCGACGAGATCGGCGCCGCACTCGACGACTTCGAGGCCGACACCGGCATCGGTGCCATCGTCATCACCGGCTCGGAGAAAGCCTTCGCCGCCGGCGCCGACATCGGGGCGATGGCGAGCTTCTCCTACATGGACGCCTACAAGGGCGACTACATCACGCGCAACTGGGAGCGCGTCAAGACCTGCCGCAAGCCGGTCATCGCCGCAGTCGCAGGCTTTGCACTCGGCGGCGGCTGCGAGCTGGCGATGATGTGCGACTTCATCATCGCCGCCGATAGCGCGAAGTTCGGCCAGCCCGAAATCAAGCTCGGCATCCTGCCAGGTGCGGGCGGCACCCAGCGCCTGCCGCGTGCGGTCAGCAAGGCCAAGGCAATGGACATGTGCCTGACCGCACGCATGATGGATGCGCTCGAAGCGGAGCGCGCCGGCCTGGTGTCACGCGTGGTGCCCGCCGACAAGTTGCTCGACGAAGCGCTCGGCGCCGCCGAGACCATTGCCGGCTTCTCGCTGCCGGTCGTCATGATGATCAAGGAGTCGGTCAACCGCGCTTTCGAGAGCAGCCTCAACGAGGGCCTGCTGTTCGAGCGCCGCGTGTTCCACTCCGCCTTCGCGCTCAACGACCAGAAGGAAGGCATGGCGGCCTTTGTCGGCAAGCGCAAGGCGAACTTCAGCCACGACTGAAGCCTCCTGCGCCTACAGGCAACGCGGCCGGCGATCAGCCGGCCGCTTCCGTTTACCGTTCGCGTTCGTCACGCCACTGCAATCCGGTGTCGGCACACTCGCGGCGCTGCATCCGGCGCGCTCGCAGCGCAACATCGGGATGAGGCCGTCTCCCTGCAGGGCGTTTTCGTCCAAGTGATTGATTCGTTCAATCAATCCACCATGTTGCGATGCACCAAAATATGCTTGACAGTCCGGATCGGGTCCGTATAATCCGAACCATGCTGCAACGCAACATCGCAGCTACCGAAGCGATGTTGATGCACCCCACACTTTCCAAGGAGATCCAAATGAGCAACTTCGTCACCCCCGAGCAGTTCGCCTCCGCCAACAAGGCCAACATCGAGACCCTGCTGACCGTGGCCAACACCGCGTTCGCCAGCGCCGAGCGCCTCGCCGCTCTGAACCTGAACACCGCCCGCTCGCTGCTGGAAGACGGCGTGGCCAACACCAAGGCCCTGCTGGCCGCCAAGGACGTGCAGGAGCTGGTGAACCTGCAGGTTTCGCTGGCCCAGCCGATCGTCGAGAAGGCCGTTGCCTACGCCCGCAGCGTCTACGAGATCTCGTCGCAGAGCCAGGAAGAGATGTCGAAGGTCTTCGAAGGCCAGGTCGCCGAGCTCAACAAGGGCGTCGCCACCGCGCTCGACAAGGCTGCCAAGTCGGCTCCCGCCGGCTCGGACGTTGCCGTCGCCGCCGTCAAGTCGGCCATCGCCGCCGCCAACAGCGCCTACGACAGCATGAGCAAGGCTGCCAAGCAGGTCGCCGAGATCGCCGAAGCCAACGTGGCTGCCGCGACCAACGCCACCGTCAAGGCCGTGAGCACCACCGCCAAGACCGCTGCCAAGAAGGCTGCCTGAGCTTCATTCGGCACCGTCTGACGAAAAGGCCCCGCAGTGCGGGGCCTTTTTGCGTCAACGGCATCCGGCGCAGGCGGACTGGGAGCCCATGGAGCGGCCGCCAGCGCGCCCCGTCTCAATCGTAGTGGATGTAGCGGAAGCGCTCGTCGTCGTTCGGTGTACCTTCCAGCCCCCCGCCCTCGCGTGCGGGCTGCCACTGCACCACGTCCTCGATCTTGCGCGCCAGCACGAAGTCGCGCACGGTGATGCCGTGCGGCGAATGGGTGCATAGCCGCACCTGCGCCCGGTCCCAGCACAGTTCGAGTTCCGGGTGGTGCCAGGCCGCCTCGGCGAGGTGTCCCACCACGCCCGCGACCATCAGCGTGCCCTTCCAGCCCCCGGTGTGAAAATCCCGCACCAGGCATCCCGCCTCCAGGCGCCAGTGCGGCAGCCCGTCCGCAAGACGGGACCTGATCTCGTCTTCGTGCAGCACACGCAACGCGTCACTCATCTCGTCTCTCCCGATCGGCTCCGCCGCCAGGGCGGCATGCTCGGCAGACGCTGCGCGGGCCGGCTCAGTTCCCGCCCGCCACCACGCCGGGATCCTCCCCGACCGAAGGCATGCCACCCTCGTCACGATAGTGGTGCGGAAACAGGCGACGCATCTCGTTCTCCACCCAGGTCTCGGCAAGTTCGCTGAGGTCGTTGGCCTTGACCCCTTTCACGTCGATCGCCGGGCCGATGCTGACCACGATCTCGCCAGGACGCTTGATGAACGCGTTGCGCCGCCAGAACTCGCCGGCATTGTGCGCCACCGGCACGATCGGCACGCCGGCGCGCTTGGCGAGGATCGCGCCGCCCGGCTTGTAGCGCTTCGTCGCCCCGGGCGCGACCCGCGTGCCTTCGGGGAACACCACGACCCACAATCCTTCCTTGAGGCGTTCGCGCCCCTGCTCGACCACCTGTGCGAGCGCATCCTTGCCTGCGGAGCGATCGATCGCGATGCCGGGGATCATGCCCAGCGCCCAACCGAAGAAGGGCACGCGCAACAGCTCACGCTTGAGCACGTAGCACAGCGGCGGAAAGATCACTTGCAGCGCGATCGTCTCCCACGCCGACTGGTGCTTCGAGAGCACCACCGCCGGGCCCGCCGGGATGTTCTCCGCCCCGATTACCCGGTAGCGGATACCGAGCACGTGACG
>JAKLLJ010000160.1 GCA_023150215.1 Thauera sp.
TAGGCGAAGGGAATCTTCTCGGCCGCCGGTTCGAGGAAGAAGTCGAAGGGGTTGATGACCGACAGCTCGGCCACCAGATCGACCTCGATGCGCAGTTCAGTGGTCTGGTCCGGGAACACCAGCCGGGCCAGGTAGTTCGACTGCGGGTCCTGCTGCCAATTGATGAAGTGGCCAGCGGGCTCGACCTTCAGCGCATAGGCGAGGACCGGCGTGCGGCAGTGCGGCGCCGGACGCAGGCGCACGACTTGCGGCGACAGGCTCACCGGACGGTCGTAGCGGTAATGGGTGACGTGGTTCAGCTTGACGTGGATGGACACGAGGGCCTCGCATGCGGCGGAGTAGGCGACACGGTGTGCCAGCAAGAAGCGTGCTACCGCGCACGAATCCGGCCATCCCGCGCCACAGGCGCGAACTCGCCAGTTGCCCTGCAGCGCGCGCAGGCGCGCCGCGCACCATTTGCGCCCGACACGCACCAGCCCGGTGCGCTCCCCCCGATCGCCGCGCGCCAAGCGCTTGGGCGGGACGGTCGCCGTTGCGCCGGGGCGGGCTCCGCAGAGGTTCGCGGCTGCCGCCGCTCCTACAGCCGGGCTGTTGCGCGGCGCGCTTTGAGCGCGCGCCGTCTTCTGTAGGAGCGGCGGCAGCCGCGAACTCTTGCGGCACGCGCGCAGCGGGGTCTCACCGGTGCGCGCGCAAGCCGCAGCCCCTTGATCTCGTACGCCCCAGACCGGGTGCTCCACCCGGGGTGAGCTGGCACAATGCCGCCCATGCCTGTTCGGCCTGCCCATGCACTCGCCCCCTCGCTCGCCCTCGCCTACGCGCTGCTGGTCGCGTACGCCTGCCTGCATCCGCTTGCCGGCTGGCGCGACAAGGGGCTGCCGGGCTTCGACTGGCTGTGGGCGCCGTGGCCGAAGTATTTCATCCTCGAAGACTTCATCTTCAACATCCTCGGCTACCTGCCGCTCGGGCTGTTGCTCGCCGCCGCGCTGCCGGCGCAATGGGGCTTCGTGCGCAAGGCGGCGTTCGCCACCGTGCTCGCGGCGCTGTTCAGCCTCGGCCTCGAGGCGCTGCAGAACTACCTGCCCAGCCGGGTCGCGAGCAACCTGGATCTCGGCGGCAATGCCGCCGGTGCGTTCATCGGTGCACTCATCGGCGCGCGCTGGGGCGGCGGGCTGTTCGGCGCACAGGGCCGCCTGCAGCGCTGGCGGGCGCGCTACCTGATCGGTGGACGCAGCGGCGAGGCGGGCCTGGTGCTGCTGGCGCTGTGGCTGCTCGGCCAGCTCGGCGCCACCGACCTGGTGTTCGCCAGCGGCGATCTCCGCAGCCTGCTCGGCATCCCGCCGCCGCTGCCGTTCCGCCCCGAGCGCTTCATCGCCTTCGATGCCGTGCTCACCGCCAGCGCGCTGCTGGCGGTCGGCTTGTTCGTGCGCTGCATGACGCGCGGCAGCAACCCGCTGCCGGTGCTGATCGTGCTCGCGCTCGGCATCGGCGCCAAGACGCTGGCGACGTGGATCTTCTTCGAGCCCGGCATGCCGCTCGCCTGGCTCACCCCCGGCGCCAGCCGCGGCCTGCTCGTGGGCGCAGCACTGCTGCTGCCCGCGCTGCTGCTGCCGCGCCTCGCCCAGCACGCGATCGCCGGCACCAGCCTGTTGCTCGCCACCGCGCTGGTCAACCTGATCCCGGAGAACCCCTACCTGCCCTTCGACCGCCGCCTGGCCGGCTTCAGCAACGTACTCAACTTCCACGGCCTCACCCAGTTCGTCGACAGCCTGTGGCCCTACGCAGCCCTCGCCTACCTGTCTGCGCTCGGCCTGTGGCGCGGCGAACACCTCGCCGGCGGCGCCCGCCAGCGCTGACCGCACCTATAATCGGCAAGTCCGCGGCACGCGCGCCGCCCCATCCCCAGAGAACCGGCATGAGCTACTTCAAACACCACCTCTTCTTCTGCTGCAACCAGCGCGCAGCCGGTGAGTCCTGCTGCAACGACCACCAGGCGAGCGCACTGCAGACCTACGCCAAGGAACGCACCGCCGCGCTCGGCCTCAAGGGCAAGGGCAGCGTGCGGGTGAACAAGGCCGGCTGCCTCGGGCGCTGCGACGACGGCCCGGTCATCGTCGTGTACCCCGACAACGTCTGGTACACCTACGTCGACAAGGAAGACGTCGACGAGATCATCGACAGCCACCTGGTGCATGGCCGCGTGGTCGAGCGCCTGCGCCTGCCGGGGGACACCCGATGAGCCGCGCGCACCCCACCGAAGCGGTGCTGCTACGCGGCCCCGTCGGCAACATCGAAGCCCTGATCGACGCCCCCGCGACGGTCAAGGGCATCGCGCTGGTCTGCCATCCGCATCCGCTGTTCGGCGGCGCCAACACCAACAAGGTTGCCCACACACTGGCGCGCGCCTACCGCGACCTCGGCTTCGCGGTGATCCGGCCCAATTTTCGCGGCGTGGGCCAGAGCGACGGCGAGCACGACCACGGCGACGGCGAGACCGCGGACATGCTGTCGGTGATCAGCTGGGCCGAGTCGCGCTGGGGCGCGCTGCCGCTGGCGCTGGGCGGCTTCTCGTTTGGCGGCTACGTGCAGGTGCGCGTCGCCCGGCACCTCGCCGAAGGCATCGCACCGCCGCGCCAGCTCGTGCTGGTGGGCATGGCCGCCGGCGAGACCGCCGGCAGCGGGCGCAGCTACGACACCCCCGCGCTGCCGAAGAACATCCCGGCGCTGCTCATCCACGGCGAGCACGACGACACCGTGGCGCTCGCCAACGTGCTCGACTGGGCGCGCCCGCAGGAACAGCCGATCATCGTGATCCCGGGCGCCGACCACTTCTTCCACGGCAAGCTGCACCTGATCCGCGAGCTGATCGCGCGCAACGTCGATCCGGCCTGAGTTCCACCAGCCCGACAGGGCGCCCCGCATGAGCACCGCTCCGGCACGATTTCCGCGCTGCGGTTCCCTGTAAGCGGCGGGAGCCGCGAACAGGGCGGTCGAGCCATCGACGCGACCAACGAAGACCGGCGCCGCATTCGCGCCTGCCGGCGCTCCTACACCCACCATCCCGCTTCCGCAGGCCCTGTGGAGCGGCGGAAGCCGCGAACATCTTTCCATCTCGGGAAGAGAACCCGAGCAAACGATCAGCCCCCGCGCGCCCCATACAAGCGCCAGGCATTGCGTCCGGCCTCCTTCGCGCCGTACATCGCCGCATCGGCGTGGCGCAGCAGGGTGTCGGGGTCGACCGGCTCGGCGGCATCGTCCGGGAACACCGCCAGCCCGATGCTGGCGCTGACCCGGACCTCCCGATCCCCGAGCATGATCGGCTGTGCGACCGCGTGCAGCACCCGCTCGAGCACCTGCTGCGCTTCCTCGACATCGGCCAGGTCGACCAGCAGCAGCACGAACTCGTCGCCCCCCAGCCGTGCCACGGTATCGCCGCCGCGCAGGCAGTGGCCGAGCCGGTCCGCGACCTTGCGCAGCACGTCGTCGCCCGCCTCGTGGCCAAGACGGTCGTTGATCGGCTTGAAACCATCGAGATCGAGCAGCGCCACGCCGAGCTTGTGGCGACCACGCACGGCCTGGGCGTGGGCCTGACCGAGGCGGTCGCGCAACAGGCGGCGGTTGGGCAAGCCGGTGAGCGGATCGTGGTGCGCGACCTCGTCGAGCTCGGCTTCGCGCGCCTTGAGGGCGCTGATGTCGGTGAACACCTCGATGTAATGGGTGATCCGCCCGCTGTCGTCGCGCAGCGCGGCGATCGACACCTGCTCGGCAAACTCGTCGCCGCACTTGCTGCGGATCCACATTTCGCCACGCCACACCCCGTGCTCTCGCAGCGCCTCCCACACCGCCGCATGGAACGCCGCCCCGTGGCGCACCGAAGACAGGAAGGCCGAGGTCCGCCCGATCACCTCATCGCGCGCGAAGCCCGTGATGCGGGTGAAGGCAGGATTGACATCGATGACGTGGTTGCTGGCGTCGGTGATGGCGATGCCCTCGAGGCAGACCGCAAACACGCTCGCCGACAAGCGCAACTGCTCGGCCGCGTGCATGCGTTCGGTGTAGTCGCGGGCAATGCCGACCACGCCGAGCAGACGGCCTTCAGCGTCGAACATCGGCGTCTTGACCGTTTCGACGAACACCCGCCGGCCGTCATCGACCATCGTCACCCACTCTTCGTTGCGCACCGGGTGACCCGCGACGATCGCACGCTGATCCTGTATGCGCAGCTGCTCGGCGAACGCGGCGGGCAGCAGCTCATGATCGGTCTTGCCCAGGATGTCGGCTTCCTTGCGCCCGAACACGCGCTCGATCTGCGGATTGCACAGCAGGTAGCGGCCTTCGGGGTCCTTCACCCACACCATGTCGGGCGCGGTCTCGAGCAGCGCACGCTGCAGCCGACGCTCCTGCGCGAGCGCGTCGAGCATCGCGTTGAAGCCGCGCGCGACCGCACCGACCTCGTCGTCGCGGTGGTCGTCAGGCACGCGCAACGCGTCATGCCCTTGGCGCACCGCATCGGCCACGGCGCGGATCTGCTGCAGGCGCGCGCTGATCAGGCGCGACATCAGCACCGCCAGCACCGCGCCGATCACGATCGCCACCAGGGTGTACATGATGCCGTCGCGCAGCACCGCCGCCGCCATCACGGCATGCTCGCCAGGCCCCACCCCGACCCGCGCCCAGCCCACCACGCGTCCGGCGGCGACGACCGGTGCCGCCACATCGGCGAGCGTCGCGCTGCTGCCGAGCACCGCCACCCGCGGCGCAGGGCTGGCGATCAGCGGCGTCATGTCGGCGAGGAGCTGGCCCACCCGCGCCGGCTCGGTGTGCGCCAGCACCTCGCCGCGGGCATTGGTCAGCATCACGTATTCCACCCCGCTCCGCTCGCCCACCTGGGTCAGCTCGGCAAGGCCCGCAAGGTCGCGCGTGAGCACCCAGGCCCGTGCCGACAAGGCCAGCGTGCTCGCCAGGCTGCGCGCCTCGTCCACCTGGCGCTCCTGCAGCATCGCCTGCTGGCGCACGACAAGATCCAGCACGAAGACGCTCATCATCACCGCATGCACCAGCGCGACCCCGAAGGCAAGCTGGCGGCGCAGGGTGCCGAACAGGCAGTCACGCAGCTTCATGGCAGATCTCCCACCCTGGCCACGTAGTCGGCGAGGAAGGCCTGCATCGCGTCGCGGTAGCGCGCATCGTCGGCAGGGTTGAAGCGTGCGATCCCGAGGTGCCCGAGCAGCGCACGGCCCGCCTCTTCCGTCGCCATGTCGAGCAGCAAGGTGCGCACACGGACGATGAGCGCCGGCGGCAGGTCGTCGCGCACCATCACCGCGTTGTTGATCAAGGGATCGGTCTCCCACACCACCACCAGCTCGGCGGCCTCGGCCGGATGGGTGCGCTGGAACGCCCGCCACGGCGAGACCCAGGTCACCCCCATCGCGCACTCGCCGCGATGGGCACTCAGCATCGCCGACTCCTGCGAGCCCACGTACACGCTCTCGGTGTCACGGCGCACATCCAGGCCCTGGCGAGCCAGCCAGAGCTGGGGCAGCATGGTCGCCGCGAGCGCGGTCGGCGCCGGGTAGCACAGCACCTGCCCGCGCAGCGCAGCCGGTGTCGCCGGCACACGCTCCCGCCGCGCGACAAAGACGCCACGAAAATCCGCACTGTCGCCCACCTCCGCGATCACCCGATAGCCATGGTCCAGCGCACGCAAGGCCTGGTAGGGATTCGGCAGCAGGAAGTGCGGCGCACGGCGCGCGACCTTGTCCTCGAAATGCGCATAGTCATTCGACCCCTCGAGCAGGATGCCACCGTCCTCGAGGCGCGCGCCCAGGTAATCGGCCAGCTCGCCGTAGGTCTGCAGCAGCTTGGTCGGGTTGTGCAGCGGATGCACGGCCAGCCGGTACCAGGCACCGCCCGCGCCTTCCGGCGGTGCCGGCTCGTACTGCGGCCCCACGGCCGGCTCGTCGCGCCCGCAGGCAGAAAGCAGCACGCCAAGCTTGGCGGCCGCAAGCACCCCGAGAAAGCGGCGACGCGTCCATGGCAGGGAGGAAGGGCGGGCGTTCATGATTCGATTCTATGGACAGCGCCAGCCCGGCGCAGCCGTAAATGTGGCACTGCGTATCGTGCATCACGTCATACGGCAGAACGGCCGCTGCAGTGGCTCGCGAAAGGCCCCGGCGCACACGCCGTGCGGGCCGGTGCGCTGCACTGTTTCGGCCGGCCGCCAGGCGGCGTACCATTCATCGCGGTCCAACGGGAGACTTCGCCATGAAACTGCTCGCCTCGCTCACCAGTCCCTACGCGCGCAAGATCCGCATCATCCTCGCCGAGAAGGCCCTGCCCTTCGAGCTGGTGGTGGATTCGCCGTGGGAGGTCAACACCCGCATCCCCACGCTCAACCCGCTCGGCAAGGTGCCGGTGCTGATCGCCGACGACGGCGAGACCTTCTTCGACTCGCCAGTCATCGCTGGCTATCTCGAGACGCTCGGCACCGCGCCTGCGCTGCTGCCGCCGGGCGCGCTCGACGCCATCCGCGTGCGCCAGACCGAGGCGCTCGCCGACGGCGTCACCGACGCAGCGGTTGCTGCGCTGCTCGAATCGCGCCGCCCCGACGGCGAGCGCAGCGAACGCGAGATGCTGCGCCAGCATGAGAAGATCGAACGCGGCCTGGCCGAGCTCGAACGCCGGCTCGGCGCCGGGCCTTGGTTCAACGGCGACGCGCTGCAGCTCGGCGACATCGCCGTCGGTGCCGCGCTCGGCTACCTCGACCTGCGCTTTCCCGCGCTCGACTGGCGCGGCCGGCATCCGGGGCTGGTGCCGTTCGCGCGACGAATGTTTGAGCGCGCGAGCTTCAGGAACACGCAGCCACCGGCCGGGTGAGCCCGCGGCGCGACGCAAGGGCGCGCTGCTTTTGAAGTGCTTCGGAAGGAAAACAGCCGCATGACGCTCGTTCATGCGAAAACCCCGAGTCAGATGGAGACAAGACCATGCCCGACCAGCCCAGCCTCCACATCGCCCAGAAGTCGCCCTACGCCGTCGAGCTCGAAGCGGGCAAGAAATACTTCTGGTGTGCCTGCGGACTCAGCAAGAACCAGCCTTTCTGCGATGGTTCGCACAAGGGCAGCGGGATCACCCCCACCGCGTTCACCGCCGACAAGACCGGCACCGCGTTTCTTTGCGGCTGCAAGCACACCGCGAATGCGCCCTATTGCGACGGCACGCACAAGACGCTTTGATGCACCCGCAGC
Organism: Thauera sp.; assembly: GCA_023150215.1. Lineage (GTDB taxonomy): Bacteria > Pseudomonadota > Gammaproteobacteria > Burkholderiales > Rhodocyclaceae > Thauera. The sequence continues at coordinate 7,242 of JAKLLJ010000160.1, forward strand.
ACCGGGTTCCGCCATGAAAGCGCTCCTCGCCGGCCTCGCGCTGCTGCTGTCCGCCACCACCTTCGCCGCCACGGCGGAAGAGGCACTCTGGAAAGCCTTGCGCGAGGGCGGCCACGTGGCGCTGATGCGCCATGCGGTTGCACCCGGCGTGGGCGACCCGCCCGGTTTCCGGCTCGATGATTGCGCCACCCAGCGCAACCTGTCCGCAGCGGGACGCCGCCAGGCACAGGCGATTGGCGAGCGCTTCCGCGCCAACGGCATCGCCACCGCGGCGGTGTTCTCCAGCCAGTGGTGTCGCTGCCTCGATACGGCGCGCGAAC
>JAKLLJ010000161.1 GCA_023150215.1 Thauera sp.
GCTCGCGCTCATCCAGTACCTCGACCTCAAGACCTACCTGGTCGGCGACATCAACACCAAGGTCGACCGCGCCAGCATGGCGCACTCGCTCGAAGTGCGCGAGCCGCTGATGGACCACAAGCTGGTCGAATGGCTTGCCACGCTCCCCTCCGGCCTCAAGATCCAGGGCAACGAAGGCAAGTACCTGTTCAAGAAGGCGATGGAGCCGCATCTGCCCAACGACGTGCTGTACCGCCCGAAGATGGGCTTTGCGGTACCGCTCGAGCGCTGGTTCCGCGGCCCGCTCAAGCAGCGCGTGCGTGACGCAGTGCTGGGCCACACTCTGGCGGCCACGGGTATCTTCGAGCGCAGCTACCTTGAACATCTGGTCGACGCCCATCAGTCGGGCGCACGGGACTACAGCGCACCGCTGTGGACGCTGCTGATGTTCGAGGCTTTCATCCGCAACACCGCCGGCCGTGCGTCGCAGCCCGCGGTGATGGCCGAGGCGCTCTGACGATCCATGCGCATCCTGCATATCCTCGATCACTCCATCCCGCTGCACAGCGGCTACACCTTCCGCACCGCGGCCCTCCTGCGCGAGCAGCGCGCGCTGGGCTGGGAGACGTTTCATCTGACCTCGCCCAAGCAGGGGCACATGGCCGCCGAGCTCGAGGACGTCGACGGGCTGCGCTTTTACCGCACTCCGGTGCCCGCGCCCGGGCGCAGCGGACTCAACGAGCTGCGCCAGATCCGCGCGGTGCAGGCGCGCATCGAGCAGCTCGCGGCCGAACTCAAGCCCGACATCCTCCATGCCCACTCGCCGGTGCTCAACGCCATCCCGGCCATCCGCGCGGGCAGGAAGCTCGGCATCCCGGTGGTGTACGAGATCCGTGCGTTCTGGGAGGACGCCGCGGTCGACCACGGCACCACCACCGAGGGCAGCCTGCGCTACCGTGTCACCAAGGGCCTGGAGACCTGGGCGATCAGGCGCGCCGAGCACGTGTTCACCATCTGCGAAGGCCTGCGCGCCGACATCGTCGGGCGCGGCATCCCGGCCGCCAGGCTCACCGTGATCCCCAACGCGGTCGACATCGAAGGCTTCCAGCTCTCCGGCGAGCCCGATCCGGCCTTGCGTGCGCAACTCGGCCTCGCCGGCCACACCGTGGTGGGCTTCGTCGGCTCGTTCTACGCCTACGAAGGCCTCGACCTGCTGCTCGACGCTTTCCCGGCGCTGCTGCAAACACGCCCCGAGCTGCGCCTGCTGCTCGTCGGTGGCGGCCCGCAGGACGCCAAGCTCAAGGCCCAGGCCGAGCGCCTCGGCATCGCCGACAGGATCATCTTCACCGGCCGCGTCCCGCACAGCGAAGTCAGCCGCTACTACGACCAGATCGACCTGCTCGCCTATCCACGCCACTCGATGCGCCTCACCGAGCTCGTCACCCCGCTCAAGCCGCTCGAAGCCATGGCGCAGGGCCGACTGTTCGTGGCCTCCGACGTCGGCGGCCACAAGGAGCTCATCCGCGACGGCGAAACCGGCAAGCTCTTCAAGGCCGGCAGCGCAAGCGCACTCGCCGCCGCCATCGACGACATGCTCGCCCATCGCGAACGCTGGCCCGCCATGCGCGCAGCGGGGCGACACTTCGTCGAGGAGGTGCGCAACTGGAAGAACAGCGTGGCCAACTACCGTGCGGTGTACGAGCGCCTCGCGGCGCTGGCCCGGGCCAGCAAGAACGCATGAGGTTTTCCGCGCTGCGCATCCTGCTCGTCGGCCCCTTGCCGCCGCCTGCCGGCGGCATGGCCAACCAGACCCGCCAGCTCGCCGAGCTGCTGCGCGGCGAGGGCGCGCAGGTCGAGGTCGTGCAGGTCAATGCGCCCTACCGTCCGGCCTGGGCCGAAAAGCTGAAGGGCGTGCGCGCGCTGTTCCGCCTCCTGCCTTATCTGTGGCGGCTGTGGCAGGGCGCGGGGCGCGCAGACCTGATGCATGTGATGGCCAATTCGGGCTGGTCCTGGCATCTGTTCGCGGCGCCCGCGGTGTGGATCGGCTGGCTGCGCGGGGTGCCGGTGGTGGTCAATTACCGTGGTGGCGAAGCCGATACCTTCCTCGCCCGTTCCGCGCCGGTGGTGCGCGCGACCATGCGCCGGGCGGCCAGCCTGGTGTTGCCTTCGGGCTTCCTGCTCGAGGTTTTTGCGCGCCACGGCATGCGCGGGCGCATCGTCTCCAACATCGTCGACCTTGGCCGCTTCCACCCCGCGACTGCGCCGCGCGCAGCCGGCGACGGCCCGCATCTGATCGTCGCCCGCAACCTCGAAGCCCTTTACGGCAACGACGTCGCGCTGCGCGCCTTCGCCTTGCTGGCGCCGCATTATCCGGGGGCGCGGCTGTCGATCGCCGGCAGCGGGCCCGAGGCCGCGGCGCTCGCCGACCTGACTGGCGAACTCGGCGTCGCCGACCGTGTCCGTTTCACCGGCCGGCTCGATCGCGATCAGATGGCTGCGCTCTACCGTGACGCAGATCTCATGCTCAATGCGAGTCGCGTGGATAACATGCCGAACGCGCTTCTCGAAGCGCTGGCGAGTGGATTGCCGGTGGTCAGCACCGACGTCGGCGGCATTCCGTTCATGGTCAGGCAACGCGAGACAGCCATCTTGGTGCCGGTCGATGATCCGGCCGCGATGGCTGCCGCAGCGCAGGACGTGCTCGCGGACGAACACCTGCGTGGCGCGCTGGTCGCTGCAGGGCTGGTCGAGGTGCAGCGTTATCGGTGGGGCCCGGTCAGCGCGGACCTGCTGGCCGCCTACGCGGATGCGAGCGGAGCGCTGGAGGCGCGGACGACATGAATACGGAAGGAATTGCCATGCTTGAATCCGGTCGGGGTGCCGAAGCCCCTTCCATGCGCCGCCTGCACTTCGTCCTGCTTGCAGCGGGGCTGCTGTGGCTGCTTTTCTGGTATCGCGACACCTTCATGGCGATGGCGGAGATCTGGAACCGCTCCGACACCTTCGCCCATGGTTTCGTGATCGCGCCAATCTCGGCCTGGCTGATCTGGCGGCGCCGGCATTTCATCGACCATGTGCCGATCGCGGCCTCGTGGCTCGGTGTCGTCATCGGCCTGGGGGCCGGGGTCGCCTGGCTGCTGGGCGAGATCGCCAGCGTCAATGCGGTGTCGCAGTTCGCCTTCGTCGGCATGCTCGTCGGCCTGGTGTGGGCCGTGATGGGCACGGCCGTGGTGCGCACCTATGCTTTCCCGCTCGGCTTCCTGTTCTTCATGGTCCCGTTCGGCGAGTTCCTGTTTCCGACCATGATGGACTGGACCACCGATTTCATCATCTGGGCGGTGCGCGCTTCCGGCGTGCCGGTGTACGCCGAGGGCTACAACCTGGTCATTCCGTCGGGGCGCTGGCAGGTCGTGGAAGGCTGCAGCGGCGTGCGCTACCTGATGGCGTCGATCGTGGTCGGCAGCCTGTATGCCTATCTGAACTACCGCAGCACGCAAAAGCGCCTGCTCTTCGTCGCCGCTTCCATCGTCGTGCCGATCTTCGCCAACTGGTTGCGTGCCTACGGCATCGTGATGCTCGGGCACCTGAGCAGCAACAAGCTGGCCGCGGGTGCCGACCACCTGATCTACGGCTGGGTGTTCTTCGGCATCATCATCATGGCGCTGTTCTGGATCGGTGCGCGCTGGCAGGAGGACGAGGAGCAGGCGCCCGCCGCCCCGGCCGCGGCGCGCACCAGCCATGTGGCTGACATGACGGCCGCGCGCGGCGTCGTGCTCGCGGCGGCGTTCGTGGCGGTCGGCTTGTGGAGCCCGCTGCTCGGCTACCTGGATCGCCAGGGCGAACACGGACCGCTGCAGTTCGTCGCCATCGAGGGAGCAAGCGGCTGGCCTGCGGTCGACCCTGCAGTCCTGCCGCCGTGGGCACCGAGCTACGCCGGCATGCGTGGCGAGCACCGTGCGGCATGGCTGCAGGCGGATCGTCCGGTCGGGCTCTACATCGCCTATTACCGCGACCAGAAGCCCGGCGAGGAGCTCATCAGTTCGGAGAACCGGGTGCTGATCAGCAAGGATCCGGTCTGGAAGCGCACGGCGTCCGGTGCCCGAGCGGTTCGCCTCGGGGCCGAGCCGCAGCAGTGGAACGCGCTGGAGATGGTCAGCAGCCACGGGCGCATGATGGTCTGGAACGTCTACTGGGTCGGTGGTCGGTGGACCACCAGCGACCATCTGGCCAAGGTCTATCTGGCCTTGTCGAGGCTTGCCGGGGACGGCGACGACTCCGCCGCGGTGATGGTCTACACACCGTATGGCGAGGACGATCATGACGCTGCCGAGGCAACGCTGGCACGCTTCCTTGCCGAGATGGGCGATGCGCTCGATGCCCTGCTCGCGCAGACGGCGGCACGCTGATCCCGGGGACCGTGACCGATGAGCAGCCTCTACACCCGCCTGGTCTCCGGAGTGGTCTTTCCGCTCCAGGAACGACTCAAGCATCACGACACCGTTGCAGTGCGCCGCCAGCTCGAGGAGAGCCAGTGGTGGAGCCGCGAGCGCCTTGCAGAATTGCAGCTCGAACGTCTGCGCAGCCTGCTGCAGCACGCACGGCAACACGTACCCTACTACCGTGATTTATTCGCCCGCATCGGCTTCGACCCCGCCGCGCTCAGCGGCCTGGACGACCTGCAGCGCCTGCCCTTGCTCGGCAAGGCCGAGATCCGTGCCGGCACCGAAGCGCTCAAGGCCGACAACGCGGTCGGCCTCGCGCGCTTCAACACCGGTGGCTCCAGCGGCGAGCCGCTGATTTTCTTCATCGGCAACCAGCGCGTCAGTCACGACGTCGCAGCCAAGTGGCGCGCCACGCGCTGGTGGGGCGTGGACATCGGCGACCCCGAGATCGTCGTGTGGGGGTCACCGATCGAGCTCGGCGTGCAGGACCGCATGCGTGCGCTGCGCGACCGCCTGATGCGCACCGAACTGTTGCCCGCGTTCGAGATGTCCGAAGCCAGGCTCGACGATTTCGTCGCCCGCATCCGCGCGCGCCGGCCGAAAATGCTATTCGGTTATCCGTCGGCGCTCTCGCACATCGGGCAGCACGCCGAGAAACGCGGCATCCGCATGGACGGGCTCGGCATCGCGGTCGCGTTCTGCACCTCCGAGCGGCTCTACGATCACCAGCGCGAAGCCATCGAGCGCGTCTTCGGTTGTCCGGTGGCCAATGGCTATGGGTCGCGCGACGCGGGCTTCATCGCCCACCAGTGCCCGGCGGGCGGCATGCACCTCACCGCCGAGGACGTGATCGTCGAGATCGTCGACGCCGACGGCCGGGTCCTGCCCGCTGGCGAGGCCGGCGAGATCGTCGTCACCCACCTCGCCACCGGCGACTTCCCCTTCATCCGCTACCGCACCGGCGACGTCGCGGTGATGGACACCGCGACCTGTGCCTGCGGCCGCTGCCTGCCCATGCTGCGCGAGATCCAGGGCCGCGCCACCGACTTCGTCGTCGCCCGCAACGGCACCGTGATGCACGGTCTGGCGTTGATCTACATCCTGCGCGATCTGCCACAGGTGGCGGGGTTCCGCATCGTGCAGGACTCCCTCGACCTCACCCGCGTGCAGGTGGTGGCGGGCCCCGGTTTCGGCGCCGACACCGTGCTCCACATCCAGCGCGGCCTCGCTGCGCGCCTGGGCGAAGGCGTGCGCATCGAGGTCGAGCAGCTCGCCGAGATTGCGCCGGAGCGGTCCGGCAAGTACCGCTACGTGGTCAGCAGGGTTGACGCCGCGGGGGTGTCATGCGCGACATAATCGTCACGCTCGCGGTGTTCGGAACGCTGCCGTTCATCCTGAAGCGTCCGTGGATCGGAATCCTGGTGTGGTCGTGGCTGAGCTACATGAACCCGCACCGGATGGCGTGGGGCTTTTCGACATCGATGCCTTTTGCGTTCATGGTGGCGTTGGCGACCTTCGCCGGTATCGTGTTTGCCCGCGAGAAGAAGGAGATCGTGTGGACACGCGAGACCTGGTTGATGCTGATCTTCACCGGCTGGATGTTCCTCAGCACGGTCTTCTCATGGTATCCGGGCTTGGCCTGGCCACAGTGGGACAAGGTGTGGCGGATCATGCTGATGACCTTCGTCACCCTCATGTTGATCCGCGACCGGCATCGCGTGCACTGGTTGGTGGTCGTGATCGCCTTGTCGCTGGCGTTCTACGGCGTCAAGGGCGGAATTTTCGTGCTGACCGGGGGGAGCGGCAACAACGTGCGGGGGCCAGGGGGCTCCTTCATCGAGGACCGCAATTCCATTGGTCTTGCGTTGCTGATGACCGTCCCGCTCCTGTGGTATGTGCGTCTGCAACTCAAGGCCGCCTGGCAGCGGCTGGGTCTGCTGGCGATGGCCGTTCTTACCCTGATCGCGGTCATCGGCACGCACTCACGTGGCGCGCTCGTCGGGCTGGCGGCGATGGGCGGCTTCTTTCTGCTCAAGGCGCGCAATCGTTTCTCGGTGCTGCTCGGGGTGATTCCGGTCGTACTGGTGGTGTTTTATGTGATGCCACCTGAGTGGTTCGAGCGCATGCATACGATCCAGACTTATGAGGATGACGGATCGGCGCAGGGGCGTATCTACGCATGGCGGAACGCCGTCGAAATCGCGAATGCAAGCTTGCTTGGCGGGGGCTTCCGCGCCGTCACGGGGTATGGCGGCACCGATTCGCACAGCAACTGGTTCGGAACGCTGGGCGAGCAAGGCTGGATCGGCTTGCTGATGTTCGTGCTGCTGCACGTTCTCACCTGGCGATCGGCGACGCAGATCATCCGCCTGGTCAAGCCGCACAAGGAACTGACCTGGGCGCGCGACCTCGCCGCGATGATCCAGGTCAGCCTGGTCGGCTACATGTCGGCAGGCTCCTTCCTTGGTCTGCAGTATTTTGATCTTTTCTACCACCTGATCGTGATCATCGTCGCCGTGCGCGCGCTCGTCGAGAAGGAGGTTGCCTTGCCCCCGCATGTTGCCGCGGTGGCCCCCCACGGTCGGTCGAAAGGAGTCGCCGGCCCCACGCGGCGGCTCGGCGCCGCTCCCCCCGGCTGACGGAACGAACCGGGTCAGGTGTTGGCTCGCAGCCAGAGTTCCAGTTCGACGAGGACCCAGATCATCACGCCGTAGTAGCTTGCGTGTCCGGTCGCGTGCTCGCGACGCAGGAGCGCGAGGTAGTCCGGCTTGACAATGCCCCTCTTGCCGAGGCTGTCGAGCGCGTCATCGGTCAAGGCCTTCAGCGGCGCATGGTGGTTTAGCCAGATCCCGAACGGCAGGCCGAAGCCGTGCTTGCTCTTGGCGATCGTTGCATCGGGCAGAAAGCCGCGCAGCGCATCCTTGAAGAGCACGCGCAGGCGACCCTTGTCCACCTTCTGCCGCGGGCTCAACTCGCCGGAGAACTCAACCAGGTCATCGTCAAGGAGCGGAAAGCGGACCTCTACGCCGGCCGCTTCGCACATCCGCGTGACCTTGC
>JAKLLJ010000162.1 GCA_023150215.1 Thauera sp.
CGGACGACAACTTCATCCGCCGCTTCTCTGCGCCCTACCTGCCGGTGGCGATGGCGCAGTGGCAGGTGGGCGAGCGCTTCGGCAACGGCGACGGCCGCGCGCTTGCCGAGAAAGTGTGGCAGGCCGAGGACTTCGCCTTTTTCCGCTGGTTCGCGATGTTCCCGGTGCTCGACCACGTCGAACGCGACGCCAGCGGCCAGGTGTGCGCGGCCTTTCGCGACCTGCGCTTCGCAACGCCGGGGCGCGGGCGCGAGCCCTTCATCTACGGTCTATGCGGTGCGGCGGGTGATTGGCGTTTGTTCGAGCGCGAGGGCGAGGTGCGGCGATGGATCGACGTACGATGACGCGGATGATGGACGATACGACTCCGCCACCGCCCGCGTCCGCCCCCAAGCCGCCGCGCTGGCGGCGCTGGGCGGTGGAGATGGGGATTTTCGTGACGATCTTTGTCGCGGTGCAGGCCTGGATGACGCGCGATGTGCCCGCCGGACCTGCGCCCGACTTCGCCACCGTTGCAGCCGATGGCGGTCCGCTGAGTCTTGCCGCCTGGCGCGCGGCGCATCCGGGCCAGGCGGTCGGGGTGTATTTCTGGGCCGACTGGTGTCCGATCTGCACCGCACAGCAGGGCACGATCGATGGCGTGCAGGCCGATCACCCGGTACTCACCGTCGCTATGCAGTCGGGGGGCGCGGCGGCGGTAGCGAAGGTGCTTGCAGATCGTGCGCTCGACTGGAGCACCGCGATCGACGCCGACGGCCGCATCGCCCAGTCCTACGGGCTGCGTGGCGTGCCGGCCTTCGTCATCGTCGACGCGGCAGGCGAAATCCGCTCCGTGTCGCTCGGCTACACCATCGGCTGGGGCCTGCGCGCGCGGCTGTGGTGGGCGGGCTTGAGTTCTTGAGGATAAGGAAATGGGCGCACCCGGACTGATCGCCGCCTTCACCGCCGGCGCGGCCACGCTCGCCGGCGGACGGGCGCTGGTGCATTGGGGCATCCGCAAGGGCCTGGCCGCGCCGCGGGTGCCGCATCACACCGACCCGGGCGAACTCGGGCTGGCGTCGGAGGCGGTTCGCATCGGCACCGCAAACGGCAAGTCGCTGCATGCGTGGTTCGTTCCGGCGCCCGGCCGTCGTGCGCCCGACGAGGGCGCCGAGGCGGCGCCCGGGCTTGCCCGCGCAAGCGAGGTGATTGCCGCCGCGCCCGCGCCGGCGGTGATCGTGCTGCACGGCTGGGGCGGCAACGCGGCGCTGATGCTGCCGCTCGCGCGCCCGCTGCACGAGGCGGGATTCAGCACGCTGTTCGTCGATGCGCGCTGCCATGGCGCGAGCGACGACGACACGTTCGCCTCGCTGCCGCGCTTTGCCGAGGACGTCGAGCACGCCTTTGCCTGGCTGGCGATGCGCGCCGGCATCGACCCCCGGCGCATCGCGCTGCTCGGCCATTCGGTGGGCGCGGGCGCGGTGCTGTTCGCTGCCGCGCGCACGCCGCAGGTCGCGGCGGTGGTCAGCGTGGCCGCGTTCTCGCATCCGGCGGCGATGATGCGGCGCTGGCTGGCGGCCAAGCACATCCCGGAGAAGCCGATCGGCCGCTACATCCTCGACTACGTGCAGACGGCGATCGGCCATCGCTTCGACGACATCGCGCCGCTGGCCACGATCGCGCGCATCCGCCGTCCGGTGCTGCTGGTGCACGGCGAGGACGACGAGATCGTGCCGATCGATGAGGCACGGCAGATCTTCGCTGCGCGCGGGGAGACGCCGGTCGAGCTGATGACGGTGTCGGGCGATCATGAATCCTTCGCCGATCTCGAGCGCCACATGGGGAGGCTGGTGGCGTTTCTCGGGCGTGTGCTTGGCGGAGACGGAGCGCGCCGATAGCGGCATGTACGGGGGGCGTACGTCGGGGGTTCGCGCCTTCCGGCGCTCCTACAAGCCACCGCTCCGCGTCCGTGATCCCGGATTGCGGCGTTATCCTCCGGTCGCGGTGGTGCCCCCCGGTCGCGGGGGTTTTTGTAGGAGCGCCGGAAGGCGCGAACCCCGCCGTCGGCATGGCGAGCAAACGTGCCCTTCGGGATGGCAAGGCGATCCCGCTTTCTGCTGCCCGATCCCGCTCCGTTCGGCGCTGTCACAAGGAAACCAGCCCGTCCGGACCGTCTCCGCGCTGGCCGTGGGGCCGCCCGGTTTGTAGAATCGACCTTCCTTCCCATCTTCCGGGCGCTGGCAGCTTGCGCTGCGCAGCCGGAAAAACAAGCACAACACGGAGACCCCTCATGCAGAAACGCCGCTTCACCGCCCTCGTCGCCGGTCTCTTCGCCACGGCCGCGCTCGGCTTCTCGATGCCCGCCACGGCCCAGCAGTACAAGGACGAATACAAGCTCTCCACCGTGCTCGGCGAGGCTTTCCCGTGGGGTTGGGGCGCCAAGCGCTGGGCCGACCTGGTGGCCGAGAAGACCGAGGGCCGCATCAAGATCAAGGTCTATCCGGGCACCTCGCTGGTGTCGGGTGACCAGACCAAGGAGTTCACCGCGCTGCGCCAGGGCATCATCGACATGGCGGTGGGCTCGACGATCAACTGGTCGCCGCAGGTCAAGGAGCTGAACCTCTTCGCGCTGCCCTTCCTGATGCCCGACCACAAGGCGATCGACGCGCTCACGCAAGGCCGCGTCGGCACCAGGATGTTCGAGATCCTCGCCGAGCGCGACGTGGTGCCGCTGGCCTGGGGCGAGAACGGCTTCCGCGAGGTCTCCAACTCCAAGAAGCCGATCCGCACCCCGGACGACGTCAAGGGCATGAAGATGCGCGTGGTGGGCTCGCCGCTCTTTCTCGCCACCTTCAACGCGCTCGGCGCCAACCCGACGCAGATGAGCTGGGCCGACGCCCAGCCGGCGATGGCGACCGGCGCGGTCGACGGCCAGGAGAACCCGCTCGCGGTGTTCAACGCCGCCAAGCTGCACACCGTGGGACAGAAGAACCTGACCCTGTGGGGCTACGTCGCCGACCCGCTGATCTTCGTGGTCAACAAGACCGTGTGGAGCTCGTGGTCCGAGGCCGACCGCAAGGCGGTGTCCGAGGCTGCGCGGCAGGCTGCAAAGGAAGAGATCGCCCGCGCCCGCGCCGGCATCTCGGCGGGTGACGACGCGTTGCTCAAGGAGATCGAGACCAACGGCGTGGCGGTGGTCCGCCTGAGCGACGCCGAGCGCGACGCCTTCCGCACCGCCACCGCCGGCGTGTACAAGGAATGGGCCGAGAAGATCGGCGCCGACCTGGTCAAGCAGGCCGAGGAAGACATCGCCAAACGCTGACCGGGCACGGCGCGACCCGGACGCCCGGGTTCGCGCCTTCCGGCGCTCCTGCGGGGGCGCGGCATGTAGGAGCGGCGGCCGCGAACAGGTATGCGATGCGGCATCGGGTGCCCCGGGCGCCTGGATTCGCGCCTTCCGGCGCTCCTACAGGGGTGCCGCATGTGGAGCGGCGGTGGCCGCGAACTGGGCGCTTGAAAAGGCTTCGTCCGTATTCGGGCGCTGCCGGTCGTATCTGAGCGGCACGGTCGGGCGTGCGCAACACATCGAATCCATCCTGAAGGCCACATGAGCACCGAGCAGCCCTCGCACGAAAGCGAAACCTCCGTCCCCTACACGATCGAGCAGATCCTCTCCGGCATCGTCATGGGCCTGATCGTGCTGATCACCTTCGGCAACGTGCTGGCGCGCTACTTCACCTCGCAGTCCTTCGCGGCCACGGAGGAGTTCTCGATCGCGCTGCTGATCGTGCTGTCCTTCCTCGGCTCGTCGGCGGCCTTCGCCTTCGATCGCCACATCCGCGTCGATTTCTTCGTCGGCAAGCTGCCGCCCGGCGCACGTGCCTTCGCCGACTGGCTGTCGTTCGCGGTCACCGCCAGCCTGTTTGCCTTCATCGCCTTCTACGCCGGCAAGCTCACCTGGGACCAGTACCGCTTCGAAGAAACTTCGCCTGCGCTCGGTGTGCCGCAGTGGTGGTACACCGTGTGGATGCCGGTGCTGGCGGTGGCGCTCGTGCTGCGCCTGGTGCTCACCCGCCTGCGGGGGCGTCCATGAGTGCGCACGCACGGCTGTCGGAAGGGAAGCGCTCACCGCCCCCGGGAAGCATGTCGTGTAGCGGCAGGAGGGCAGTCCAGTGATCGGCACCGTCCTCATCGGCCTCTTCCTGCTTGCCCTGGTCGCGGGCATGCCGCTCGCCACCGGCCTCGGCGCGGCCAGCATCGCGGTGCTGGCGATGGCGGGTTTCGACCAGCTTGCGGTGCCCACCAACATCTACGCGGGCATCGCCAAGTACCCCTTGCTGGCGATCCCGATGTTCATCCTCGCCGGCATGATCTTCGAACGCTCCGGCGTGGCGATCCGCCTGGTGCGCTTCGTCACCGCGATCGTCGGCGAATGGACCGGCTCGCTGGCGGTGGTGGCAGTGCTGGTGTCGATGCTGCTCGGCGGCATCTCGGGTTCCGGCCCGGCGGATGCGGCCGCGGTGGCGGCGGTGATGCTGCCGTCGATGATCGCGCGCGGCTATCCGAAGGGTTTTTCTGCGGGCCTGATCGCCGCCTCGGGCTCGACCGCGATCGTCATCCCGCCGTCGGTGGCCTTCATCGTCTACAGCGTGATGGTGCCGGCCGCCACGGTGCCGGCGCTGTTCGCCGCCGGCCTGTTCCCGGGCATGATCGCGGCGCTCTGCCTGCTGGTGCCGGCGATCATCATCAGCCGCAAGTACGGCTTCGGCCGCGATTACAAGGCCGCACGCCCGCCGCTGGGCAAGAGCTTCATCGACGCGATCTGGGGCCTGCTGGCGCCGGTGATCATCCTCGGCGGCCTGCGCACCGGCGTGTTCACGCCCACCGAGGCGGCGGTGGTGGCGGTGGCCTACGGCATCTTCGTGGGCATGGTGGTGTATCGCAGCATCACGCCGAAGGGACTGTTCCGTGTGCTGGTCGAGGCGGGCGAGCTGTCGGCGGTGGTGCTGATGATCATCGGCATCGCCTCGGTGTTCGCCTGGGCGGGCAACACGCTGGGCATCTTCGACGTCGCCGCCAAGGCGCTGGTCGGGCTGCACTCGAGCGAGTGGCTGATGCTGCTGTCGATCAACCTTCTGTTGCTGGCGGCGGGCATGTTCCTCGACGCGATCTCGATCTTCCTGATCCTGCTGCCGTTGCTGGTGCCGATCGCGGTGGCGATGGGCTGGGACCTGGTTTGGTTCGGCGTGATGATGACGATCAACCTCGCCATCGGCCAATTCACGCCGCCGATGGCGATCTCGCTGATGATCACCTCGCGCATCGCCGGCATCGGCATGGAGGAGACCTTCAGGTGGGTGATCTGGCTGGTGCTGGCGATGGGTGCCGGGCTGGCGCTGATGATCGTGTTCCCGCAGCTTGCGTTGTGGCTGCCGGGGAAGCTGGGCTACCTGTAAGCGGCGCCTGCCTGGGCGCGTTCTGCGCAGCGCGCCGGGGTATTCAGCCCGGCTGGTCGAGCAGGTCGTTGATCGCGAGCTGGATGCGCTGCGCGACGCGCTGGCGGTCGAGGCCGGGGTTGCGGATCGTGCGCAGCAGCAGGCCTTCGAACAGGCTCGCGAGCACTTCCACCATGTCGGCAGTCGCCTCGGCCGTGTCGTCGCGGCCGGCGGCGCTGCGGATGGCGCGGATGGTCACCATCAGCTCGCGCCGACAGGTTGCGTCGGCCTCGCGGACGATCCTGGCAACGTGCGGGTTGCGCGCGGCCTCGGCGACGATCTCCACCTTGAGCGCCGCACCATCGGGGTCGAGCTGATCCAGTACGCCTTCGGCGGCGCGTTCGATCAGGGCGTCCCGCACGTTGCAGGCGGCGCGCAGCTCGGCGGTCAGGGTCAGCAGGGTCTCGAGGTCCTGCGCGACGATCGCGGCGATGATCGCTTCCTTGTTCTCGAAGTAGTGATAGATGTGGCCGGCGCTCATGCCGGCGATCTTCGAGATCCGTGCGATGCTGGCGCCATGAAAGCCGTGCTCGCGAAAGCACTGCGCGGCGGCGGCGAGGATCTGCTGGCGGCGGGCTGCGGCGCGCGAAGCGTCGGTGGCGTGGGGGGAGTGGTCCGTGATCTGCATGCTGTTCCGATGGGACGCTCGGCCCCGCCGTCGATGAACCACCGGAGCGGGGCGAGGTCCTGAAAAATCTTGCGATGCCGCAAACGGTAACATAGAATGAGCGTTCGATCTAGAATAACCATTCTAACAAGCGGGATGTCGGCCAGCGACCAACAGTTGCACGCCGGCGTCGCCGCCTCTCGCGTTCACGAGGCTCCAATGAAGACAAGCTCCCAACCCCTTTTCAGGTCTGCGGCTGCGGTGCTGCTGAGCGCCCTGTTCCTTGCCGCTTGCAGTGGCGGCAAGGAACAGGGCGGCGCGCCGGGCGCCGGGGGGCCGCCGCCGCCTGCGGTCACCGTGGTGACCTTGAAGAGCGAATCGGTGCCGATGGTGGCCGAGTTGCCCGGGCGCACCACTTCCTTCCTGATCGCGGAGCTGCGCCCGCAGGTCACCGGCATCGTCACCGAGCGCGCCTTCAACGAGGGCAGCGAGGTCAAGGCCGGGCAGGTGCTGTACCGCATCGACCCGGCGCCCTACCAGGCCGCCTACGACAGCGCCAAGGCGACGCTCGCCCGCGCCGAGGCCAACGCCCAGGTGGCACGCATCAAGGCCGAGCGCCACGTAGGTCTGGTGAAGATCGAGGCGGTCAGCAAGCAGGCCAACGACGATGCCCAGGCCGGGCTCAAGCAGGCCGAGGCCGAGGTCGCGGCCGCCAAGGCGGCGCTCGACAAGGCGAAGATCGACCTCGACTACACCCGGCTGAAGTCGCCGATCGCGGGTCGCATCGGGCGCTCGGCGGTCACCGCCGGCGCGCTGGTCACCGCCAACCAGGCGCAGACGCTCGCCACCGTGCAGCAGCTCGACCCGATCTACGTCGACCTCACCCAGTCCAGCGCCGACATGCTGCGCCTGCGCAAGGAGGTCGCCGCCGGCCGCCTGCTGGCCGGCGCCAAGGGCGAGGTGCCGGTGAAGCTGATCCTCGAGGATGGCAGCGAGTATGCCGCCGAAGGCCGCCTGGCGCTGTCGGAAGTGACCGTCGACGAGGGTACCGGCAGCGTGACCCTGCGCGCGAAGTTCTCCAATGCCGACGGCGTGCTGCTGCCCGGCATGTATGTACGTGCCCGCCTGCCGCAGGGCACGCGCAGTGACGCGATCCTGGTGCCGCACAAGGCGCTCAGCCGCGACCCGCTCGGCAACGCGCTGGTGATGGCGGTCGATGCCGAGAGCAAGGTGGTCGCCCGACCGGTGCAGGTCGCGCAGTCGCTCGGCGAGAACTGGGTGGTGACCAGCGGCGTCAAGGCCGGTGAGCGCATCATCGTCGAGGGTCTGCAGAAGGTCCGCCCCGGCGTTGTCGTGAAGGCCGACGAAGCCGGCGCCGCGCCGGCAGCACCGGC
>JAKLLJ010000163.1 GCA_023150215.1 Thauera sp.
GGCAGGCCCCAGTTGCTGCGCGCCGGGCGGGCGAGCACGGCGAACAGCGGCTCGTCGTCGGACAGGCGCAGATTGATCAGCCGGGTGGTATCCACCGCGGCCACGCCCGGGGTCGCGGCCATCGCGGCGATCGCGGGCGGATCGAGATAGCCGCTGCCTGCAGCCGTCGAGGCACGCACATAGAGGTCGGCCGGCAGCACCTGGGCGAGCCAGTCGTCGACCGACACGCGGAAGGAATTGACCATGATCGCCATCGACACCGCGAGCGCGACGCTGGCGATCACCCCCGCGCCCGCCACCACCGCCTGCCCGGGCGCCGCCGACAGGCGCGCATGCGCCAGCCGCCAGGTTGCGCTGCGCCCGCGGTCGAGCATCGGCAGCAGCGCGCGCGCCAGCGCCGGCAGCGCGAGGATCGCCGCGGCGAGCACGAACACCACCGCCGCGTAGCCGCCGAGCGGAATGCCACTCATCGGCGGCAACAGGCAGGCGAGCACCGCGCCTGCCAGCATCATCACTGCCAGGCCACCGCGTCGGCCGCCCTGCGGCAGTCCGGCACGCTCACCCTCGCCGGCGCGCAGCGCACGCGCGGGCGCCACCGCGGCGGCGGTGCGCGCCGGCAGCCAGGTTCCCGCCAAGCCGGCGACCACGCCGAGCAGCAGATAGCCGAGGCTGGCCAGCGCGTCGAATTGCAGTTGCGGCGTCACGCTGCGGAAGAAGCCGGCACCGAGGTCGCCCCCCACCAGGCGGAAGGCCGTGGCCGCGAGCGCGTACCCGAGCGCCACGCCGAGCAGTCCGCCGACCAGCCCGACCAGCGCCCCTTCGGCGAGCAGGCCGCGCATGAGCTCCCCGCGCACCAGGCCGAGCGCGCGCAAGAGCGCGAATTCGCGCCGCCGCCGCGCCACCGACAGCAGCTGCGTGGAAAACACCAGGAAGCCGCCGGTCAGCAGCGCGATCGCCGCGAGCATGGTCAGGTTAACGCGGTAGGCGCGCGACAGCGCACCGACCTCGCCGGCCACGGCCTCGGGTGCGCGCACCGCCACCCCCGGCGGCAACAGCACCGACAACGCGGCGGCGCCCGCCGCCGGCGACACGCCTGCGGCCAGGCGCAGGTCGATCCGGTTCAGCACGCCGACGCGCCCGAAGGCCTGCTGGGCGGCGGCGATGTCCATCACGCCGAGCACGCCGCTGCCCCCCGGCACCTGCCCCGCCACCTCCAGGGCAAGACTGCGCACCCCCGACTGCACCACGAGGCGCCCCTCGGCGAGTGCCGGTGGCAGCGCGCTGCCATCGCTCGCCCGCCCTGCTTCGGCCATGCGCTGGCGCGCGTCCTCGGTGAGGAACACCACGCCCGGGCGCAGCGCGGCGAAGCGCAGATCGTCGCCGTCCGCACGCTCGGCCAGCGGAACCAGTCCCGGTTGCACGCGCAGCACGCGGAACAGGTCGAGGCCCAGGAGGCGCAGGCTGTCCTCGCGTCCGGGCAGGCGCGCCTCGATCTCCAGCACCGGGCTCGCCGCCGCCACCTCGGGGCGGCGCGCCAGGGTTGCGAACAGCGCCTCGTCGAAGCCGTCGCGCGGTCCCACCACCTGCAGGTCGGCCTTGCCCGCGACTGCGCGCAGGCCGCGACCGAACTCGTCGAGCGCGGCGCCATGAATCAGATGCACCGCCAGCCCGAGCGCCACCCCGAGCGCGATCGCCAGCAAGGACAGCGCACTCGCCAGGCGCCGGCGCAGCAGGCTGGCGAGGAACAGGCGGCGCAGCGGGACGCTCATCGCGGAGCCGCACCGGTGCGGCAAGCGCCGGCCCTCGGCTCGGCGCCCGGCGGGGGTGAGGCCTCGACGGGCGTCGCCATCGTCCGCCCCGCGGTCGGCTCGGTGATGTCGTGCAGCCCATCGGCGCGCAGTTCCAGCACGCGGTCGGCGCGTGCAGCGGCGCTGCGCGAATGGGTGACCATCACCCCCGCAGCGCGGCTGTCGCGGATCTGGCCGAGCAGCAGATCGAGCACCTCGGTGGCGCGCCCGGGATCGAGGTTGCCGGTGGGCTCGTCGGCCAGCACCACGTGCGGCCGATGCACCAGCGCGCGCGCGATCGCCACCCGCTGCAGTTCGCCGCCCGACAATTGTTGTGGCGGGTCGTCCGCACGCGCACCGAGGCCGACGCGGCCGAGCATGGCGCGTGCGCGCTGCGCCGCCTCGGCCTCGGTGCTGCCGAGCAGCCACAGCGGCAGCGCGACGTTCTGCAGCAGGCTCAGGTGGGGCAGGACGTGAAAGGCTTGGAACACGAAGCCGTAGTGGCTGCGCCGCAGGCGCGCCATGGCGTCGTCGTCGAGCCGGTCGATGCGCGAGGGGCCGACATGGATCGCGCCCGCATCGACCGGCTCCAGCCCGGCGATGCAGTTGAGCAGGGTCGACTTGCCCGAGCCGGATTCCCCCACGATCGCCACGCACTCGCCCGCGTCCACCCGCAGCGCGAAATGGTCGAAGAGCACGCGCGGGGGCGTACCGGGGAGGGTTTTCGTGAGTTCAACGAGTTCGAGCATGGCGGGGTGATCCATGGGAGAACGGCCGTCGCCCCTGCGGAACGACCGGAAGCTGTGATTCTGTCATCGCGCCGCGACGAAAGTTGCCGATCGCCGCCGTCCTGTCGCAACTTTGGGGTGTCGCGTAGCCGATGGCGTTCGCGGCTGCCGCGGCGCCGGCGCGAACCGAGGCGGGCTTGGGGGGCGGATGGTTCGCGGCTGCCGCCGCTCCTACACGAACCGAGGGGGTGCGGGAGGCCTGTAGGAGCGGCGGAAGCCGCGAACTTCTCGCGTCGATGGCCACACACGCCGCGCACGGGCACGAAATCATGCCTGGCTCCTGGCTCCTGGCTCCTGGCTCCTGGCTCCGCAGCTGCAACGCCTTGGCGGCGACGTGCGCCGCTGGCGGGATACCGGCGGGGTATACTCGGGCCCCTGCCCTGCATTCACCGGCCTGCGGTGAGGTCCGAAACCGAGCTCCATGCCGGTCGAGCACTACGAAAACTTTCCTGTCGCTTCCCTGCTGCTGCCGGCGCGCCTGCGCGAGCCGGTCGAGGCGATTTACGCCTTCGCACGCAGTGCCGACGACGTCGCCGACGAAGGTGACGCATCGGCCGTGATGCGCCTCGCACGCCTGCACGACTACCAGCTCGCACTCGAGGCCTGCGTGCGCGCCGCCCCCCTCGCCGACGCGGCGCTTGCACCGATGTTCGAACGCCTGGGGCGGGCGATCCAGGCCCATGCCCTGCCCCTGCAGCCGTTCCGCGATCTGCTCGATGCCTTCATGCAGGACGTTGGCAAGACCCGCTACCACGACTTCGACGAATTGCGCGACTACTGCCGGCGCTCGGCCGACCCGGTCGGGCGGCTGATGCTGAATCTGTACGGCGCGGCGACGGCGGAGAACCTGAAACGCTCGGACGCGATCTGCACGGCCCTGCAGCTGATCAACTTCTGGCAGGACGTGGCGATCGACTGGGGCAAGCAACGCATCTACCTGCCGCAGGACGACATGGCGCGCTTCGGCATCGATACCGCCGCGCTCGACGCGCTGGTGCACGGCAGGGTCCGCCCCACCGACGCCTGGCGTGCGCTGATGGCCTTCGAGGTGCAGCGCGCGCGCGCGATGATGCTCGAAGGAGCCCCGCTCGCCCGCGCGCTGCCCGGGCGCATCGGCTGGGAGCTGCGCCTGATCGTGCTCGGCGGCCTGCGCATCCTCGAACGCATCGAGGCGGTCGACTACGATGTCTTCCGCCATCGCCCCACCCTCGGTCGCAACGACTGGCTGCGCCTCGCTTGGCGCGCCCTGAATTTCGGAAAACTCGCATGAACCCGCACGACTACTGCCAGGACAAGGCCGCCAAGAGTGGCTCGAGCTTCTACTACAGCTTCATGTTCCTGCCCGCCGAGCGCCGCCAGGCGATCACCGCGTTGTACGCCTTCTGCCGCGAGGTCGACGACGTGGTAGACGAATGCCACGATCTGTCGCTGGCGCAGACCAAGCTCGAATGGTGGCGACAGGAGGTCGGGCGCATCTACGGCGGCACGCCCACGCATCCGGTCGGCCATGCATTGAAGGACGTGCTCAAGGGTTTCCGCCTGCCGCAGGAGCAGCTGCTCGAGATCATCGACGGCATGGCGATGGACCTGTCGCAGACGCGCTACCTCGACTTTAAGGGCCTGCAGCTCTACTGCTACCGGGTGGCGAGCGTGGTCGGCCTGCTCGCCGCGGAGATCTTCGGCTACCAGGACCGCCAGACGCTCAAATATGCGCACGACCTCGGGTTGGCCTTCCAGCTCACCAACATCATCCGCGACGTCGGCGAGGACGCCCGCCGCGGCCGCATCTACCTGCCGATCGAAGACCTGCAGCGCTTCAAGGTGCCCGCGAAGGACATCCTCGAGGGGCGCCACTCCGACGCTTTCCGCGCGCTGATGGCGTTCCAGGCCGAGCGCGCGGAACGCTTCTACGACCAGGCCTTTGCACAGCTGCCGGCGGTGGACCGCAAGAGCCAGCGCCCTGGCCTGGTGATGGCGGCGATCTATCGCACCCTGCTGCGGGAAATCGTCCGCGACGGCTTTCTGGTGCTCGACCGCCGCACCTCGCTCACCCCGCTGCGCAAGGTGTGGCTGGCGGGCACCACCTGGCTGCGCGCATGAGCGTGCCCACGGTCGCGATCATCGGCGCCGGCTATGCCGGGCTCGCCTGCGGGGTCGAACTCGCGCGCGCCGGCGTCCATGTGACCGTGTTCGAGCGCTCGCACACCCTGGGCGGACGCGCGCGGGTGGTGCACAAGGATCACCACTGGCGGGTGGACAACGGCCAGCACATCCTGATCGGCGCCTACCGCGAGCTCACCCGCCTGCTGCGTCTGACCGGGGTGTCGCCCAAGCAGCTCGCCCACCTGCCGCTGACCCTGCACGTACCCGGTCGCCTGCACCTCAAGGCCGCATCGCTGCCCGCGCCCTTTCATCTGGCGGTCGGCCTGCTGCGTGCGCACGGGCTCACCTGGGCCGACCGCCTGGCGATGCTGCGCCTGATGCGCTGGCTCAAGCGACAAGGCTTCCGCCTGTCCGACCCGGCGATGACGGTGGGCCGCATGCTCGCCGAGACCCGACAGACACCCACCCTGTGCCAGTTGATCTGGGAGCCGCTGTGTGTGGCGGCGCTCAACACGCCGGTCGAGGCGGCTTCGGCGCAGGTCTTTGCGAACGTGCTGCGCGACAGCCTCGGCGCGGGTGCCGCGGCCAGCACGCTGCTGCTACCGCGCACCGACCTGTCGGAGCTGTTCCCGGTGCCAGCGGCGCGCTACATCGGCATGCGCCGCGGCAGGCTGCGCACTGGCAATGCGATCGAGGCAATCGAGCCGGTACCCGGCGGTTACCACCTCGCAGGGGATCCCGGCAGCCAGCCCTGGCCACACGTCGTGGTGGCGACCGCGCCCTACCACGCCGGTGCCCTGCTCGCGTCCGCGGGTGGTTGTGACACGCTCGTGGCGCAGATCGACGCGCTCGAGCACGAGCCGATCGTGTCGGTGTACCTGGCGCTGGGCAAGGGGCAAAAGCTGGCCGAACCGATGGTCGGGCTGGTGTCCGGCAGCACCGCGGAGCCGGCGCAGTGGGTGTTCGATCGCGGCCAGCTCGGCGGGCCGGAAGGCCTGTTCTCGTGCGTGATCAGTGCCCACGGTGCGCACGAAGCACTGCCGCGCGACGAGCTCATCCGCGCCGTGCATGCCCAACTCGAACGCCAGCTCGAACGCCGCCTGCCGGCGCCGGAGTGGTCGCAGGTGATCGTCGAGAAGCGCGCCACCTTCGCCTGCCGCCCGGGCCTTTCCCGCCCCGGGATCCGCAGCCCTCGGCGCGGGTTGTGGCTCGCCGGCGACTATCTCGATTCGGACTACCCGGCGACGCTGGAGAGCGCGGTGCGCTCGGGCGTCGCCTGCGCCGCGGCGATCCTCGCCGAACTCGGCCATGCGGCTTGAGCGTCACCGACGTACAGCCGGCCCTGCCAGCCATCGCGGCGGGCGAGCTCGGCGGTGAGACGCGGCGCGAGCTCGGACAGGCGGATGTTCCAGTGCGGGGCGAGCTTGAGCGCTGGCGGCACCTCGCTGCCGAGGCGCTGCAACAGGATGTCCGGCGACAGGCGCTCGACGAAGTCCGCCAGCAGGGCGATGTATTCCTGTTCATCGAACAGCGGCACCGTGGCCGGATCGCGCTGCCAGTCGCGCGCCATGGCGGTGCCGCGCACGAGTTGCAATTGATGAAGCTTGAGCGCCTGGAGCGGTAGCGCCGACAGCCGTGCGGCGGCGGCGAGCATCCCCGCGCGCGTCTCGCCCGGCAGGCCGAGAATCAGGTGTGCGGTGACCGGCAGGTCGCGCGCTGCCGCGCGCCGAATCGCATCTTCGCTGCACGCGTGGTCGTGGCCGCGGTTGATGTGCTCGAGCACACGGTCGTCGCACGACTCGACGCCGATCTCGAGCTCCACGATGTGCTCCCGCGCCAGTTCGGCCAGGTAGTCGAGCACCGCATCGGGCAGGCAGTCCGGCCGCGTGCCGATCGCCAGCCCGCTGATGCGCGGATGGGCGAGCGCAGCCTCGTAGCTCGCACGCAGGCGCGAGAACTCGCCGTAAGTGTTGCTGTAGGTCTGGAAGTAGGCGATGAAGCGCGCGGTGCCGGGGTAGCGGCGATCGAGGAAGCGCAGGCCGGCGTCGATCTGCTCGGCGATCGGGTCGCGGCGGTCGAGATAACCGGGGGTGAAGCCGGCATTGTTGCAGAAGGTACAGCCGCCGCTGCCGCGCGTGCCGTCGCGATTGGGGCAGGTGAAGCCGGCCGCCACCGAGACCTTCTGCACCCGCCCGCCGTAGCGCCGCTTGATGTGATCGTTCCAGGCGTTGTAGCGGCGCCCACCGAAGGGCGGAGCCGCGCGCAGCTTGTCGACCGGCGCCGGCGCCGGCGCGCGAAGGGAGGGAGAAACGAGTTCGGGAACCGGGTTCATGCGGGAAGCGAAAAGGGATGGACGGTGAAAGCGGCGCGCCGATGGCAAAGGCGCAGAGGCGCGAGTGTGCCGCCGATCGCACGCACCGCCCTTGACCGTGCGCAAACGGCGCCCGCGGCAGACACCCCGGCAGGGCAAACAGCCCGGGTAGGAGCGCCGGCAGGCGCGAACACAGCCGCGATCTGCACTCTCGGCTCTTGGGCGTTTGCGGGAGCGCCGTGTTCGCGCCTGCCGGCGCTCCTACACGGGCGCTCGGGCCGGATCCGGCGGCCGCGCGGCGCGGCTCAGGCCGCGCCCTGGTCGTCCTCGCCGATCAGGATCCGGCTGTCGGAAAGCCACTTGTGGGGTGGAATTTCGAGATTGGTCGGTGCAGGCTGGCTCAGATACACCCGGCCGGCAAGGTCGAAGATCGAACCGTGGCACGGACACAGGAAGCCGCCAGGCCAGTCCGCGCTCATG
>JAKLLJ010000164.1 GCA_023150215.1 Thauera sp.
CATTGGTTTTCGCCACCGGGCACCTGAAGGACGACACTGTCGACCTCGACTGGCCGGCGCTCGCCCGCCCGCGCCAGACCGTGGTGATCTACATGGGGCTGGGCGCACTCGAGATCATCTGTACGCAGCTGATCGGCCACGGACTGCCGGCCGACACCCCGGCGGCGGTCATCCATGCGGCAACCACGCCGCGCCAGTGCGGCGTCCATGCGACGCTCGCAACCCTGCCCGGCGCCGTGCGCGATGCGGCGATACGCGCTCCGGCATTGATCATGATCGGCGAGGTGGTCGCGCTCGACCCCGGCCTGGTGCTCGCCGTCGCGGCGGCAGGCTGAAGCGCCCGCACCCGGGTAAAATGACGCCATCGACGCGTCCCCGGGGGCATGCATGGCAGAAGAGAACGAGTTCTTTCGTCCGATCCGGGAGATCGAGCAGCGCAGCGTGGTGAGCTGCGGCGCCGACGAACTGCTGGTCGACATCGTCGGCCGCATGCGCGAGATGAGCATCTCCTGCGTGGTCGTCGTCGAGGGCGAACGCCCCACCGCGATCCTCACCGACCGCGACCTGCGCAACAAGGTGATCGCCGCCGGCCGGGACCCCGCGGGGCTCAGGGTGCGCGACGTGATGAGCGCGCCGGTAATCACGATCGGCGAGGAGGACGTGCTCTACGAGGCGCTCTACCGCATGTCGCGCCACGGCATCCACCGCCTGGTGGTGGTCGACCGCAAGGGCGCGCTCGCCGGCATCGTGACCGTCACCGACCTGCTGCGCCTGCAGGCGCACTCGCCCCATCAACTTGTGGTGGACATCGAGAAGGCGGCCTCGATCGACGCACTGCGCGAGCTCCACCAGCGCATCCAGAAACTCATCATCCACCTCGCCGGAACGGGGATCGCGATCCGCGAGATGGTGAAGCTGATCGCCAACCTCAACGACCAGGTGGTGATCCGGCTCATCGATCTGCTGCGCGCGGAGAAGTACCCCGACCTCATCGACGATTTCGCCTTTGTAGTGATGGGCAGCGAGGGGCGCGGCGAACA
The DNA here is from genome assembly GCA_023150215.1 of Thauera sp. Taxonomy (GTDB): domain Bacteria; phylum Pseudomonadota; class Gammaproteobacteria; order Burkholderiales; family Rhodocyclaceae; genus Thauera. Next base: position 1,041 of record JAKLLJ010000164.1, read on the forward strand.
GACCCTTTCCACCGACCAGGACAACGCGATCATCTACGACGACAGCGTGAGCGGGGACGAACTCGCCCGTCTCGAAGCTTTCTCGCAGGATCTCATCGCAGCCCTGATCTCGATCGGCGTGCCGCCCTGCCCGGGCGGCATCATGGCCAAAAACCGGGAATGGCGGCGCAGCCTGTCCGGCTGGCGCCAGGAACTCACGCGCTGGCTGTCCGCAACGACGCCCGACAACGTGATGACCGGCAGCATGTTCATGGACCTGCGCCCGCTCTACGGTCGCACCGATCTCGTCGACGCCTTGCGCACCCACGCCTTCCATTACATGGCCAACGAACAGGGTTTCCTGGTGCGCATGGCCCAGAACATGACCAACTTCGCCCCGCCGCTGGGCTGGTTCGGTCGCATCAAGGTTGAAAAATCCGGCCCCAACCGCGGCCAGATCGACGTCAAGAAAGCGGGCATCTTCGCGATCACCGACGGCGTCAAGGCGCTCGCGATCGAAGCCGGACGTCTGCAGGGCAGCACCCACGACCGCATGGAGGCCCTGGTCGAAGCCGGTGTGTTGAAGCCCGACCAGGCCGCCGACCTGCGCGCCGCATTCGATTTCCTCGTCCTGATGCGCCTGCAGGGACAGGTCGCAGCGCTGCGCAGCAACACCACGCCGAGCAACTACATTTCGCTCGAACACCTCAACGCGATGGAACAGGGCGAACTGCGCCTCGCGCTAGAAGGTGTCGCCAAGTTCCAGTCCTTCATCCAGCATCACTTCAAGCTGCAGTTGCTGCGCAACTGAACTGGAACAGCCCCTTCAGTCCTCGATCAATTGCCGATGAACGCAGATCGCGGTGGCGCGCGGCCGGACCGGACGACCGCGCGCTTGCAAATGCGCGCGGGTGAACGCGGCGCCGAACAGCAGGATCAATGACGAGTAGTTCACCCACAGCAGCAGCAGCACGAGCGATCCGGCCGCGCCGTAGGTGGACGCCGTGGCCGTCGTCGACAGGTAGACCGCGATCAGCGCACGTCCGAGCGTGAACAGCAGCGCGGTGACGAAAGCGCCCAGCAACACGTCCCGCCATTTCAGCACCACGTCCGGCAACACGCGAAAGATCGTCCCGAACAGGAGCGTGATCACCGTCAGCGAAACAGCCCAGTCCAGCCCGAGCACGACTGGCACCGGCACCGGCAGCCAGTCTTCGGCGAACGTGATCACGCCGCGCACGAACACGCTCAGGGTGAGCGAAACCAGCAGCACGAAACCGATGCCCAACACCACGGCCAAGGACAGCAGGCGCGTCTTCAGATAGATGAAGACACTGCTGCGCGTCGGTCGCGGGGCGACGCCCCAGATCGCATTGAGCGCGTCCTGCATCTGGGTGAAGACGGTCGTGGCCCCGAACAGGATCGCGGCGAAGCCGGCGATGGTGGGCAGCAGCCCGCTGTGCTGGATGCGGCTGTTCTCCACCGCGGTCTGAACCGCGGCCGCCGCCTCGGGCCCGATGGTCACCTGCAGGTGCTCGGCAATGCGGCCCTGGGCCGCACTTTCGCCGAGCACCAGACCGACCAGCGTAACCGCGACGATCACCACCGGCGCCACCGAGAACACGGTGAAGAAGGCCAGCGCCGCGGCATGCACGAACACCTGCGCCTCGAGCCAAAGCGTCACTGTGGTCTTGATGACCGCAAACCAGTACTTCAGGACGGAAACGATCGGGCCAGCCATGGGCGGATGTTACCGCCATCTCCACACCGCAGTCTTCCGCCAGTCGAGCACGCGAAGCCCGCTCTGCATCCTCGCACGCAGGTCGGTCACAGTCCGCCGCATCGAGAGCCGCCGAAGATCACCTGGATCCGTTGCGACTGCAGCACGGCATCGCCAAACTCGACGAACCCTCTTCCGTCAGCGGGCGGAGTGGCAAGGCCCGTCACCGTGTCGCTCCCGCAGCGTGGAGCCCAGACGCTTCGCTCGCTCAGCAGGTATGCACCATACACGACGGCGACGCCGCCAACTCCGATCTCGCTCATGAGCGCGACGACTCCGGGCGAGGTGCGACATCGGCAGTACTTCGGGACGCCCAGGGAGGCGCAACACGAATGGCCATGGCCAGCTCCGGCTTGATGCTGGCCACCGCCTGGTAATGCGACAGGTGCACCTTGCCATTCAGTTCCTGCAGGAAATGCGAGCGCTCGATCTGATCCATTACCGGTCCCTTCACCTCGGAGAGGTGGAACGTGATCCCGCCGTCCTTCAGTCGGCGATTGATCGCCTCCTGGCTTTCGAGGCCGGAGGCGTCGATCGTGTTCACTGCCGGGCACTCGAGAATCACATGACGCACCACCGGCATGAGCACCACCGTACCGACGGCCACCAGCGGGATCAGTGCTCCGGCGAAACCGATGTCTCCGCCGGCCTTGCTCACCATCTGCTGGAGGAACGGTGCGCACGGCGCGAGGCTGGCGAGGAGGACCACGACCACGTAGGGCTCTGCCAGCGGGAGAACCCGCGTGATCAGATAGCCGAGCGCCGGCCCCAGCACCCAACCCCACACGAAGATCAGCGCCATGGCCTTCTTGTTGCGCAAGGCCGCGACCACCTCCGGCATCTTGACCCGCAGGCCCATGGCGCCAAGGTTCGACACGGTGAAGATCAGCACCAGGGTCCCGAATGTGGCCTGAAGAAGCTGTATGAACTCATTCATCGACGGATTCCTCTCATGCTGAAATGAGCATGTCGTGTTGCTCGCGATGCCAGAAATCGCCTGTCACCGCACATCGGCGGCGTCCTTGCCGGCGCGCCCGAACACCTCGTCGATGATTGCCCGTACCCGTGCCACCAACTCGTTGTTGTGCTCAGTCGCCCGCAAGCATCGCCCGGACGAGCATGCCGCCGGAAAGATTGCGCACCTTGAATCCGTTCTGAAGCAGGATCCGCGTCGCGTAGTAGGCCCGCTGCGCGGAGCGGCAGATGACCAGGATCTCGCGGTCACGCGGTAATTCGCCCAGGCGTTTGCGCAGTTGCGGCAGCGGGATGTTGACCGCGCCCGCCACGCTCTCGACCACCAGCTCCACCGGCTGACGCACGTCGAGCAGGAACGCCCCGTCCGCGTCGCTCCAATGGGCGAGTGGCATGTCGCCGTGCAGAACGTCGGCGGCGACCATTCCGGCGAAGTTGACGGCATCCTTGGCGCTGCCGAACTGCGGCGCGTAGCACAGCTCCGCCTCCTCCAGGTCGTACACGGTCGCACCCATCTGGATCGCCACCGCGAGCGCGCTGATGCGCTTATCCACCGCGGGACCATCGAGACCGACCGCCTGCGCACCGAGCAGTCGCCCGTCGGACTTGCGGAACAGCACCTTCAACCCGATCATCTTTGCGCCCGGGTAGTAGCCCGCATGCGAGTTCGGGAAGAGGTAGATCTTTTCGTAGTCGGTGTCACCGAGCCGCTCGAGCGTCTTCTCGCTGGCACCGGACCAGGCGGCCGCTCCACCGAAGAGGCCGATGATCGAAGTCCCCTGCGCGCCTCGGAAGCGCGCGCTGCGACCGGCGATCACGTCGGCCGCGATACGCCCCTGCCGGTTTGCCGGACCCGCCAACGCGACGAGGCTCCACTGCCCGGTCACCACGTCCTGGACTTCGACCGCATCGCCAACGGCAAAGATGTCCGGATCGCTGGTGCGCATCTGCTCGTCGACACGGATGCCGCCGCGCTCGCCGATCGCGAGGCCCGCCGACTTGGCGAGTGCCGTGTCCGGGCGCACGCCGAGGGCGAGGATCACGAGGTCGGCCGGGAAGACCTTGCCGGACTTCGTCTGCACCTCGAGCGCGCCACCCTCCGCCTGCTTGAAGGCGGCAACCCCGTCGCCAAGCGCGAGGCGCACCCCGTGCTTCTTCAAGTGTTCCTCGACCAGACGGGCGAGTTCCCGATCGAGCGGCGCGAGGACCTGATCGAGCATCTCGACCAGCGTCACCTCGAACCCGGCATGGACCAGATTCTCGGCCGTCTCCAGGCCGATGAATCCGCCGCCGATCACGACCGCACGCCGCGCCGGCTTGACGAACTGCATGCCGGAATAGTTGTACATGCCCGCGAGGAATTCCGTGCCGCGCTGGATCCACGCGCGGATCGTGCGCACATCGGGCACGGTGCGAACCTGGAAGATGCCCGGCAGGTCGATACCGGGCAGCGGCGGCCGCACCGACACCGCACCGGGCGCGAGCACCAGCTTGTCGTACGACTCCGTCGTCACCTCGCCGCTGGCGACGTTGCGCAGTTGCACGGTCTTTGCCTTCGCATCGACGGCAATCGCCTCGCAGTTCGTGCGCGCGTCGATCTCGAACAGGGCGCGAAACGTCTCCACGCTGCTCACCAGCAGGCTTGACTCGTTCTCGATCACGCCCGAGATGTGATACGGCAGCCCGCAGTTGGCGTACGACAAGTACGGCCCGCGCTCCACCATCACGATCTCCACCTTTTCGTCCAGCCTGCGCAGCCGCGCCGCACAGGACGCGCCGCCAGCCACTCCACCAACGATGACAACCTTCATGCTGATCCTCCTGATATGAGACTTTCGACGCCGGGCAGTCGCTGCCGCGCCGATCTACAACAACACCGTGGCCTCGTCATTCACCACCACGCCCGCCCCGCGGGCTTGCGCACCGGGCCAGAGCCGCTTGCCTGGATGCCGTGGCGCGATCACACCTCCTTGCGGGAGCGTAGCAAGCCGTAGATCCCACCGATCTATTTGTACTCCTCGCGGGTCCAGCCCAGTTCCTGGTCCACATTGCTCGCGGCCACCAGCGGGCAGTTGGCATAGAAGACCTCCTTCCAGTCCAGCGGGACGCAGTCGGTTCGCCTGCATCGCTCCGCCCGATCAACGCCCAGTCCTTCAACCCCTGACAGGACGGCCTGGAGTCAGCGCGCTTATGCGCGGATAACGAGGATCATGCTGAACCTGTCCGGGGGCGTACGCTTGACATTTCGGGACACCGTCTGGACAGTTCGGGACGCGCCCGTCGAACCGATATCGATCATGTCAGACAGCAAACTGCACTCTGCTCACCGCCCATCTTCAGCCCCCGGATCGGGCGGCGACACCATGCTGCGGATCGGTGCGACGACCGGATTGCCCGCCGTCCTGCAGAGTCTCGGAGCCCGGCCGGCACAGCTTCTGGCCGAGGTCGGGCTCGATCTCTCGCTGTTCGACAACCCGGACAACCTGATTTCGTTCGCGGCGCGCGGCCGTCTGTTGGAACACTGTGTCGCGAGGACGGGCTGCCAGCACCTTGGACTGCTGGTCGGCCAGCGCGCGGGCCTGGAGTCGCTCGGCCTGGTGGGCTCGCTCGTCAAGTACTCCCCTGACGTCGGAACGGCACTCCAGTCCCTGGTTCGCTTCTTCCATGTCCACACCCGGGCTGCGAACGTGACGGCCACCGTCGACGGCCAGCTTGCCTACTTCGGCTACCAGATCAAACAGACCGGGACCGCGGCGACGGACCAGGTGGCGGACGGTGCCCTTGCCGTGCTGCTCAATATCCTGCGCTCCCTGTGCGGACCGGGGTGGAAACCCAGCCAGGTGTGCTTCGCTCACCGCAAGCCGGACGACATCGAGCCATTTCGTCAGTTTTTCCGCGCTCCCTTGCTCTTCAATGCCGAACAGAACGCACTCGTGTTTCTTGCAGATTGGCTGACGCACCGTCTCCCGGTCGACGATCCGGAGTTGCGCCGGCAGCTTACGGAACACGTCGATCGCATTGAAGCGCACCACCCGGACTCGTTTCCGGATCAGGTTCGCAGCGTGCTCCGCATGGCCCTGCTGACCGACCATGCCGACGCCGGCCACATTGCGTCGCTGTTCTCGATTCACCGCCGAACGCTGAACCGCCGCCTGAACGAGGACGGCATCAGCTTCAAGGTTCTGCTCGACGAGGTACGCTATGAAATCGCCCGGCAGACGCTCCTCGACACCGCTCTGCAAGTCGGCGACGTCGCGGCAACGCTCGGCTATGCCGACGCCAGCGCCTTCACGCGCGCGTTCCGTCGCTGGAGCGGAGCCGCACCGGCCGCATGGCGGTCAGCAGCGCGCCGTGGGGCAACACGCAAGGCAGGGAGTCGGGCAGTCGGCGCCCGCGACACCGGGGCGTCCGCGAACCCTTGATCTTCGCAGTCGGGCGACCGAAGCCCGGTCTCCCGGTCGCACTCCGACCGTCCGCGATGGGTGTCGACGGAGCTCGAAAGCGCCCTCACTCCCATTCACTCACCAACGCGCCTTGGAGGCCGGTGACTCGTAAAACCAACGACCCTGCCACGCAGATTTTTCCCGTCAGTCTTGCGGTCACCATCTTCTGCCCGCTGTTAC
>JAKLLJ010000165.1 GCA_023150215.1 Thauera sp.
GCAGGTCGAGGCGGCCGGCCTGCTTTTCGGTGAGCAGGTGGGCGAGGGCCTGCGCGGTCTTGCCCAGGCCCATGTCGTCGGCGAGGATGCCGGCGAGGCCGTGGCGCACCAGATGCTGCAGCCAGGCCAGGCCTTCGAGCTGGTAGGGACGCAACTCGGCACGGAAACCTGCGGGTGCGGCGACCGCCTGGATGCCTTCGGCGTCGCGCAGGCGCGCGGCGATCTCGGCGATGCGGGTGCTGCCGCGCCCGGGAAGGTCGAGGTCGGCCAGGCGCGGGGCGTCGAGCGCGGACAGGCGCAGCTCGCCGTCGGGGCGGTCGAACAGGTCGACCAGCGCGCGCACCAGCGGCTTCACGCGTGCGGCGCTGATGCGCAGGCGGCCGAGGGTCTCGTCCTCGAGGATCAGCGCTTCGTTGTCGGCGATGTCGTCGAGCCGACCCGACAGCCAGCGCGGGTCCTGCGCGAACAGGCCGGCGAGCAGCGGGGCGAGGGGAATGGCCTTGCCGTCGATCTCGATGCCCGGCGACAGGCCGAGCCAGCCGTCTTCCTGTTCATCGATGTCGAGGAAGAGTTCGTCGATGTCGATCGCGTGGTGGCGGAAGTCGTTGGGAAACTCCACCACCCAGCCCTCTGCGCGCAGTGTTGGCACGGCCTCGGCCATGAAGGTCGGCCACGCGTCCTCGCTCGCCAGGCCGAGGGCGTCGGGCGGCAGGGTGCCGAGGCTCGTCTGCACCGCGCCCGGCGGGATGCGGGCGAAGCCGGCGGCGCCGAGCTTTTGCGTGGCCGCGCGCTCGGCGGCCTCGTCGCGGGTCAGGCGGGCGCTGCGGCCGTCGGGCAGGGGATGGAAGAGGCGGCCGTCACCGGCGTCGAGGGTGACCGGACCGTAGCGGAAGGCCAGCACCGCGAAGTCGAACGCATAGGTGCCGTAGGCGGCGTAGTTGCGAAAGCGCGCGTGATACGCCGGGCGGGTGTCCAGGCGCAGCACCGGCACCGGCGTGCCGCCGACCTCGATCGGGGGCTCCCCGCGCTGGGTCGGTGCGGGCAGGGCAGGGGCGACTTCGGCCAGGGTGTCGGCGACGAGCTCGGCCTCGGCCTGGCTGAGCGGAGGCAGCCACAGCAGGCGCTGGACGAGTTCGGCGGGCACGTCGAGCATGATCGGTCCGGCCTCGGCGCGGGCGGTGTCGATGTACCAGGGCGGCAGCAGGGGCAGGATGCGCTCGGCAGCAGGCTCGACCACCAGTGCCGGCGCGCGCAGACCGTCGTCGGTCAGCCGCCAGTCCGGCCTGCCCGGACGGGGCTCGCCGGCGCTGAGCGGCGGATTGGCGAGATTGGCGAAATGCACCCGACCGCTGGCGAGCAGCCGGGTCATCAGCTCGTCGCTGTTGCGCCCTTCCAGCGGCAACCCGTCGCTGGCGACGATGTTGCCACGTGGGCGATGCGACCACAGCAGGCGCAGGATGTCGAGGTCGAGGTCGTCGACGAAGGCCGGCGGAGTCTGCAGCGCACGCTCGATGTTGCTCCAGTGTTCGCGCTGGCGGATGGTCCCGTGCTGGTCGAGACGGACCTTGTGGCAGCTGAGGGTGAAGTCGCCGCCATACAGGCTGGGCTCGATCTGGTAGCGCAAGGCATGGGTGGCCGCGGCGGGCTTGCGCTTGCGTGCCGTACCCTGCGCGAGCGTGGAAGCGGCATGGCGAAAGCCCTGCACCCAGGCCAGCACCTGCTCGCGCGGGCGGTCGGGGCTGCGGCGCTGGTGCAGCCACAGCAACATCATCGCCGCCACGTGCTTGCAGTCGTAGCCCATCGGGCAGGTGCATTCGCTGATCAGGCCGGGCTGCCCGCCCACGTCGATGATGTCGGCGGTGACGTCGTAGGGTGTGCGCTGGCGCCCCTTGACCAACGCCGACACCGTGTTGCCGTCGGCGGAGAGCGCACTCACCCGGCTCAGGTAGCCGAGCCCCTTGGCCACGGTCTCCACGCCGAGCGAGGCGATCAGGTCATCCTGGGTGAAAGCTTCGAGCAGGTTCATCGGTGGAGAGCGTGCCCTGGGGCAGGTGCAGGGGGAGAAACCCGCCAGTCTACACTTGGCCGGAAGATTGCGCCGCGGCGACAGCGTCGAAAACGGCTACCACCGTGAGCCTGTCTGGTCCGAGGGGAACTCGTGATCGAGTCCGAGCTCCGGGTTAAGGGACAGAGTACCGTGGGGATCGTGGTGTCGCGGGAGGCTGAAGCGGTGCTGGGTGAAGTGCTTGTCTTGGCATCTGCGCGCAGACGTTTTGCTTCTATGCCGGAGCAACGTAGCATCTGCGCATGAACGCACCGAACTGCCCCTTCTGCGAACTGCCAGCCGGGCGCATCGTGTTGTCGGCTGACGAGGCCTTTGTAATCCACGATGTCTTTCCCGTTTCGCCCGGCCACACTCTGGTGATTCCGCGGCGTCACATTGGATCCTTCTTCGAGCTGACCGAGGTCGAGCGCACCTGCATGTTTGAACTGCTCGCGCAGGCGAAGGCCGAGCTCGATCGCAGCTTTGAGCCCGATGGCTTCAACATCGGCATCAACGACGGCGCAGCTGCCGGGCAGACTGTTCCGCACCTCCATCTGCACCTGATCCCGCGCTACCTTGGCGATGTGCCGGACCCGCGTGGTGGCGTGCGCTGGCTCATGCCTGCCAAGGCGAAATACTGGACCGGGTGATGACTCTCTCCACGTACGCCGACCGGTTTCGACGACTCAACGTCAATGTGGCGCACGGCCGGGCCAGCCCGCACAAGATCTGCATGCTGCTGGCCGTGCTCGATCTGGCGCGGGGCGGGGCACTCACGGAGAACCGCGTCGAGTTCGCGCCACCGCTGCTTGAACGCTACGCGCTGTATTTCAACGCGGTGCGGGCCGCGGGCGACCACCCCAATCCCTACTTCCCGTTCTTCCACCTCGCCGGCCGCTTGCGCGGAGGCGGCGAGAGCTTCTGGCATCTGCAGCCAAAGCCCGGGCGCGAGTCCGTGCTCGCCAGCATGAGCACCGCGAGAACGGCGAGGCAGGTGGCGGAAAATATCGACCATGTCCGGCTCGACGCCGAGCTGTTCGAGTTGCTGCAGGACGAGCTCATGGTCGATGCGCTGAGCGCGGTGCTTGCCGAGACCTGGTTCGACCGCGGCCTGCACGACCTCGACGCGGTGGTGGGGCGGACGCGACAGATCAGCCATTACGAGCGCGTGCTCCGGACCTCGAGCAGTCTGGCGCTGATCGCCGCCGAGGCGGCGCCGAGCTATGTCCGTGACCCCGCATTCCGGCGCGTGGTGACCGAGATCTACGACTTCCGCTGTGCAGCGACCGGCTTGCGCTTGGTGTTGCCAGATGGGGCGGCGATGGTCGAGGCTGCACACATCCATCCGTTCAGTGAAGCCGGGGACGACGATCCGCGTAACGGGATGGCGCTGACGCCGGACATGCACTGGGCGCTCGACCGTCACCTCATCGCGCCGGACACCGACTTCCGCTGGCGGGTGAGTCCGTCGCTGGATCGACGCATCCCCGACTACCGCGTGCTGACGGAGCTTGAGGGCAAGCCGCTCTTTTTGCCACGCGAAGCGAGGATGTATCCGAAGCGGGAGGCGATTGAGTGGCGGCTGTCGCGTTTGGGGTGGTCAATGTAAGTTTCGCAAGGGTTGCCGAGGTGAGGAGGCGCCGCTTCTGTTGATCGGGTGCAAAGTAGGGGCCCAATCGTTAAAGTGCCGTGCCGGGTTGGGCGCCCCAGCGGCTGACCTCGTCGGCGGAATAGACGAGAACATCGGCCGGCACGCGCAGCGGGCGCAGCAGGCGGCGCAGGCGCACCATTTCGCTCGCCCGATCGCTGACCTCATCCTCGATCACGAGCAGGTCGAGATCGGAGTCGGCCGTCGCGTCGCCGCGCGCATAGGAGTCGAATAGCAGGATCTTTTGCGGGTGCGCGCCCTCCGCCAGCGCCTTCACGGCGGCGGCGATGGACTGGTCGGAGAGGCGCGCGGCGGGGCTCATGACTGCAGCTTATACGTTGCGATACACCTCGGCCCCGCTCTTCACGAACTCCACCGACTTCACCTCCATGCCCTTCTGCAGCGCCTCGGCTTCGCCGATGCCCTGCTGGGCGGCGAAGTCGCGCACGTCCTGGGTGATCTTCATCGAGCAGAAGTGCGGGCCGCACATCGAGCAGAAGTGGGCGACCTTGGCCGAGTCCTTGGGCAGGGTCTCATCGTGGAATTCCTTGGCCTTGTCGGGGTCGAGGCCGAGGTTGAACTGGTCTTCCCAGCGGAACTCGAAGCGCGCCTTGGAGAGCGCGTTGTCGCGGATCTGCGCGCCCGGGTGGCCCTTGGCGAGGTCGGCGGCGTGCGCGGCGAGCTTGTAGGTGATGATGCCTTCCTTGACGTCCTGCTTGTTGGGCAGACCGAGGTGTTCCTTGGGCGTGACGTAGCACAGCATGGCGGTGCCGTACCAGCCGATGGTGGCGGCGCCGATGCCGCTGGTGATGTGGTCGTAGCCCGGCGCGATGTCGGTGGTGAGCGGCCCCAGGGTGTAGAAGGGCGCCTCCTTGCACCACTCGAGCTGCAGGTCCATGTTCTCCTTGATGAGCTGCAGCGGCACGTGGCCGGGGCCCTCGATCATGACCTGCACGTCGTGCTTCCAGGCGATGTCCGTGAGCTCGCCCAGGGTCTTAAGCTCGCCGAGCTGGGCCTCGTCGTTGGCATCGTAGATCGAGCCCGGGCGCAGGCCGTCACCGAGGCTGAAGGCCACGTCGTAGGCCTTCATGATTTCGCAGATGTCCTCGAAGTGCTCGTACAGGAAACTTTCCTTGTGATGCGCCAGGCACCACTTGGCCATGATCGAACCGCCACGGCTGACGATGCCGGTCATGCGGTTGGCGGTGAGCGGCACGTAGCGCAGCAGCACGCCGGCGTGGATGGTGAAGTAGTCCACGCCCTGCTCGGCCTGTTCGATCAGGGTGTCGCGGAACATCTCCCAAGTGAGGTCCTCGGCCTTGCCGTTGACCTTCTCCAGGGCCTGGTAGATCGGCACCGTGCCGATCGGCACCGGGCTGTTGCGGATGATCCACTCGCGGGTCTCGTGGATGTTCTTGCCGGTGGACAGGTCCATCACCGTGTCGCCGCCCCAGCGGATCGACCAGGTCATCTTGTCGACTTCCTCGGCGATGCTGGAGGTGACCGCGGAGTTGCCGATGTTGGCGTTGATCTTGGTGAGGAAGTTGCGGCCGATGATCATCGGCTCGCTCTCGGGATGGTTGATGTTGTTGGGGATGATGGCGCGGCCGCGGGCGATCTCGTCGCGCACGAACTCGGGGGTGATCGTCGCCGGTAGGCTGGCGCCGAAGTTCTGGCCGGGGTGCTGGCGCAGCATCATGTCGGCCATCTTCTGGCCCTTGAGGCCGCCGCTGGCGCGCAGCGAGGCGATGTACTGCTCGCGGTTGAGGTTCTCGCGGATGGCGACGTATTCCATCTCGGGGGTGATGATGCCGCGGCGGGCGTAGTGCATCTGCGACACGTTCGCGCCGGCCTTGGCGCGGCGCGGCTTGCGGTGCAGGCCGGGGAAGCGCAGCTCGTCCAGGGTCTTGTCGGCGGCGCGCTGGCGGCCGAATTCGGACGAAAGATCGGGCAGCAGCTCGGTGTCGCCACGCTCCTCGATCCACTGCTGGCGCAGCGCGGGCAGGCCGGAGCGGATGTCGATCTTCGCCGCCGGGTCGGAGTAGGGGCCGGAACAGTCGTAGACGAAGATCGGCGGGTTCTGCTCGGCGCCGAAGGAGGCCGGGGTGTCGGCCTGGGTGATCTCGCGCATCGGCACGCGGATGTCGGGGCGCGAGCCCTCGACGTGGATCTTGCGCGAGTTGGGCAGCGGGGCGATCGCGGCCTCGTCGACGTGGGCCTTGGCGGCGATGAATTTTTCGTTGGCGTTCATGCTGTCTCCTGGGGAAGTTCGTGGTGTTCGTGGTTTAGTTCTTGGTCGCGGCGGCCGCCGCCGCCTTTCCGCGACCGACGTGATCGGGGCGCTGTAGGAGCGGCGGCAGCCGCGAACCCCGGCCCGTGATCCCCGCGCTGCCTCGGCCCGTGCTCACCGCTTCCACAACGCGTGGAAGTGATGCACCGGCCCGTGTCCGCTGCCGACCGCGAGCGCGCCCGCATGCGCGATCGCGCCCAGCAGCCACTGGCGCGCGTGGCGCACCGCGGTCTCGACCGGGCGGAACTGGCCTTCGGCCTGCGGCAGCAGCGCGGCGACCGCCGAGCTGAGCGTGCACCCGGTGCCGTGGGTGTTCTTGGTGTCGATGCGCGGCGCCGGCAGCTCGACCATGCGGTCGCCGTCGAAGAGCAGGTCGACCAGCTCGTTGCCGGGCAGGTGGCCGCCCTTCAGCAGCACCCAGCGCTCGGAGGACAGCGGCAGCAGCTCGCGCAGGCGCTCGGCGGCGCGGTACATCTCCTTGACCGTGTCGGGCGCGCGCTGCTCGAGCAGCACGCCGGCCTCGGGCAGGTTGGGGGTGATCAGGAAGGCCTGCGGGAAGAGCGCCTCGCGCAACGCCGAGATCGCACTCCGGGCGAGCAGGCTGTCGCCGCTCTTGGACACCATGACCGGGTCGAGCACCACCCGGGCCGCCTGCCAGTGCGCGAGACGATCGGCCACCGTGGCGGTGACCTCGGCGCTGCCGAGCATGCCGATCTTGGTGGCGTGGATGGCGACGTCGGCGAACAGGGTGTCGATCTGCAGGCGCAGGAAGTCGGTGGGCGGCACGTGCACGCCGGTGACCGCGTGCGTATTCTGCGCGGTGAGCGCGGCGACCACGCCGCAGCCATAGGCGCCGAGCGCGGAGAAAGTCTTGAGGTCGGCGAACACGCCGGCGCCGCCGGACGGGTCGACGCCGGCGATGGACACCACGTTCGGGATGCGGGAGGTCGCCCCGGAAGAGGCGGATGCGCTGCCGGTGGCAGCGGGGCTTGCGGACGAACTCATCAATTACGTTTCCCTACGCCGGTGCGAGCCGGATCAGGTTCCAAGGGTGTTTCTCAGCCCGTGCGCGGCGGGCACCCCCAACGAGAACGGGCGAAGATACTGGATGCCGCCACGGCCGTTTAGCATTGTGAAACCCGTTGAAAAGCCGACGTCGATGAGAACCCTGCGCCCGATCCTCGCTGCCCTGCTGCTCGCCAACCTGGCGGGTGCGGCATTCGCCGCGAACTGGCAGCTCGTGTTGAGCGACCGCGATCGACGGGTGGAGATCGACCGCGGCAGCATCCTGTCCTCCGACGCCGGCACCAAGATCGCCTGGGGCCGGGTGGTGCTGACTTCGGAAGAGGCGAGGACGTCGGGCTACGCGATGATCAAGGCGCTCAATCGCTACGAC
>JAKLLJ010000166.1 GCA_023150215.1 Thauera sp.
CGCGGTGGACAGCCTCGGCGCGTGGCACGCGGTCAAGCAGGGTCGCGCCGGCCAGGTTCATTTCCATCTGATGCGCAGGAGCCAGGAATGAAGGAAGCGATCGCGGTCTATCCGGGCACCTTCGACCCGTTCACCCGCGGCCATGAGGATCTCGTGCGCCGCGCCGCGATCCTGTTCGAGAAGGTGATCGTGGCGGTGGCGCGCAGCAACAGCAAGAACCCGATCTTCGGGCTGGAGGAGCGGGTCGACATCGCCCGCGACGCCGTATCGGCCTTTCCCAATGTCGAAGTGGTCGGCTTCGACTGCCTGCTGATGGAGTTCCTCAAGCAGCAGGACGCGCGCGTGATCATCCGCGGGCTACGCGCGGTATCCGACTTCGAATACGAATTCCAGATGGCGGGAATGAACCGCAAGCTCTATCCGGACGTCGAGACGGTGTTCCTGACGCCCGGCGAAGAGTTCATGTTCATTTCCGCCACGATGGTGCGGGAGATCGCCCGCCTCGGCGGCGACGTCAGCAAGTTCGTGCAGCCCAGGGTGCTTGCACGGCTGCAGGAAAGACTCAAATCAAAGTGAACGCAAGGAAGCGAAAACCATGGCTCTGATGATTACCGACGAATGCATCAACTGCGACGTCTGCGAACCGGAGTGCCCCAACGGCGCCATCTACCAGGGCGAAGAGATCTATGAGATCGACCCCAACAAATGCACCGAGTGCGTCGGTCATTTCGACGAGCCGCAGTGCCAGCAGGTGTGCCCGGTCGACTGTATCCCGCTGGACCCCGCGCGCGAGGAAACCAAGGACCAGCTGATGGCCAAGTTCCTCAAGCTGACCGGCAAGGCCTGACCCCGACCGGTGCGCCAGGGCGCCGGTCGATCGTCACACCAAAAACTCGCGGCTTGCGCCGCTCCTGCAGCGACCCGCATGGCAGCGGTCGTGCGCGGGAGCGGCCCAGGCCGCGAGCCTTGCTGACGATCCCGCACACGCGCGGGCCCCGCTCTCGCGCACACTGCGCAATGAACGCATCGAGCCCGCCTCAAGCGGCCGCGCGAACCCCCGCCTGCAGTTCCACGGCCGTCTCGCCGAGCGCCTCCGCCAGCCCCGCCTGCAGCGCACCGAGTTCGCCAAGCAGCGCGCGCACGGCCTCTTCGCCCTGCTTGAGTTCATCGACACGATTTTCCAGCGTGTCGGTGGCCTCGTGGATGCGCTTGACACTCTCGAGGCGGCGCTTGAGCTGGATCTGGTATTCGCGCACCTGGGTCTCGAGCGGCGACATCACCGCGCGCAGCCACTGCTCGACGTCGCGGTTGGCGAGCTCGAAGGTGTGGCGCGCCTGCACCGCGACGGTCTCGAAGAACTTCTGCGTGAGCGCGTGCTTCTCGGTGGTGACGAGGGTGAGCGCGGTGTTGATCTGGCGATTGAAGGCCGACTCCAGGCGATCGAGCTCCTTCTCGTAGCGCAGCGTCGAAAAGCCCTCGGGCGCGGTGAGGCGGAGTCCGTGCTCGACGCTGAAGCGCTTGTACATCGCGTCGAGCATGCGCGTGATCTCGCCGATCTCCTCGGTCGAGCGCTGCAGGTTGCCGCGCAAGCTCTTGAAATAGCCCTGCATCGCGCCGCGCAGCCCGCGCGTGAAGCTCGACTCGAGCATCGCCTCACGGGTGCGCCGGGTCTCGTCACGCACCGCATCCAGCCCCATGTGCGAGAACAGGTTGTTGGTGAGGTCGGTGAACACCGAACGCACCGCGTAGTACTTCTGCAGTCCCTGCTCGAACTCGTCTTTTTCGCTGCGGATCTTGCGCATCATGTACTCGATGACGCTCTGGTTCTTGCCGCGCAGGTCGGTGAGTTCCTGCAGCTGCTCGCGCAGGCCGCCGAGGCGCGCCTCGAGCAGGGTGCGGGTGGCGGCGACCACCTCGCCGGTCTCGCCCAGGGTGTCCTCGCGCACGATCTCCTGCTTGGTGGGCAGCAGGTCTTCGGCCAGCGCACGCTCGAGCTGCAGGATACGGCTGCGCGCGAGCAACGCGTCATCGCCCTGGATGCGGGCGACCAGGCCTTTCTGTGCGGAGACCGGAAACACCGCAGCGCGCGCGACGCCGAGCGTGTCGGCCACCGAGTCGATCTGGCGGCCGATCTCGGCCTCGATGCGCGCATCGTCGCGCAGCCCGTCCCACAGCCCGTCGATCTTGTTGAGCACGACCATGCGCCCGCGCTGACGATCGCCCCCGCCCTGCACGTAATCGCGCCACACGGCGAGGTCGCTCTGGGTGACGCCGGTGTCGGCCGCGAGGATGAACAGCACCGCATGCGCGTTGGGCAGCATCGACAGGGTGAGTTCAGGCTCGGCGCCAATCGCGTTGAGGCCCGGCGTATCGAGCACCACCAGCCCCTGCTCGAGCAGCGGATGCGGGAACTGGATCACCGCATGCCGCCAGCGCGGGATCTCGATGCGGCCCTCGGCGTCGGGGCGGATGCCGTCGGCAGCCTCGGGATCGATGCGGAATCCGAGCGCGACGGCCTCGGTCGCCGCGACCCGCTCGGTATCGCCGACACGTGCCAGCGCCGCCTGCAGCCCCGGGGCATCGACCGAGGCGAGCGGCAGCACCGTCCACTCTTCGGGGTAGCGCTTGAGCTCGCTGACCGGTGTCTGGCGTGCGCGACTGCGGATCGGCAGCAGACGCAGCTCGGGCTGTGCGCCCTTGTGCCACTGCAACTCGGTCGGGCACATCGTCGTGCGCCCGGCGCTCGAAGGCAGGATGCGGTCGCCATGATCGGCGAAGAAGATCGCGTTGATCAGCTCTGACTTGCCACGCGAGAACTCGGCGACAAAGGCCACCGTCAGCTTGTCGTCGCGCAAGCGATCGAGCAGGTACTGCAGGCGCATGTCGGCCTGGACGTTGCCGACATCGTTGCGCACCAGCCACGTGCGCAGGCGGGTCACGGCATCGCTCGCGTTGCCGCGCCAGCGGCCATAAGCGGAAAACTGTTCGGTCAGGTCGGTCATCGGCGTGTCATCCGGCTTGTCGTATCGGCGACGTCGAAGGTGAACATCGATCGCCCCACTTCACCGCTTCATTATTCACCATAACCTGATTCGCGGCGCGTGTCCGTGTCGGGCGCCGCGCCACCTTTGCGCCCCGCCGGCCCGTGCCGGCACTCAGCCGCGGCGCTGGCAGCGCGGGCAGAAGAAGGTCGCGCGCTGCGCACTGACGATGCGCCGCACCGGCGTAGCGCACACCCGGCAGGCGTCGCCATCGCGACCGTAGACGAAATACTGCTGCTGGAAGTAGCCGGGGCGCCCGTCGCCGCCCACGAAGTCGCGCAGCGTGCTGCCGCCGGCCTCGATCGCCGCCGCCAGCGTCTCGCGCAACGCGGCGACCAGCCGCGCACAGCGCTGCGGTCCCAGCCGGCCTGCGGCTTCGAGCGGATGAATGCGGGCGCGGAAGAGGCTTTCCGAGGCGTAGATGTTGCCCACCCCGACCACTCGCCGGCTATCCATCAGGACATGCTTGATCGGCGCCCGCAGGCCGCGGGTGGCGCGCAGCAGGCATGCGGCGTCGAAGCCCTCATCGAGGGGCTCGGGGCCGAGTCTGGCAAGCAGGGGATGGCGCGCGGCCTCCCCCGGCTGCCACACGACCATGCCGAAACGACGCGGATCGCGCAGGCGCAGCACGCGCTCCGCGAAAACGAAATCGACATGGTCATGGGCACCCGGCGTTGCTTCGCCCTCGACCACGCGCAGGCTGCCCGACATCCCGAGATGCACGATCACGCTGCCTTCGCCGAAGCGCAGCAGCAGATACTTGGCACGCCGTTCGACCGCGACCAGCACCTGCCCGGCGATGCGTGCGGGCAGGTCGTCGGGCACCGGGACACGCAGGCGCGCATTGCGCACCACCATCCGCGTCAGTGCGCGCCCGGCGACCAGCGGGCGGATACCGCGGCAGGTGGTCTCGACTTCGGGCAGTTCGGGCATCGATGCGACTCGCGGGAGGATGACGAGGGGCGGGACGGGTTGCAGCCGGGGCATCGAACTGCATACCATGGCAGAACGGAATTCTAGCCGAGCACTCGAAGCGTGCGCGGCGCCTGCAAGCACCGCCGTCCGGCGCGCCCGACCCTGCCGCCACTCACCGAAGTTCCCGGATCCATCTCATGAAAACCCAGTTCGCCCGCCTCGCCCGCTCCATCTGCCTGGCCTTCGCGCTCGGCGCCGGCGGCGCCGCGAGCGCGGCCAGCGGTGAAGCGACCGAATCCAGCCTGCCCGCGCAGGAGCTCACGCCGAGCACGCTGTACCACTTCCTGCTCGCCGAGATCGCCGGTGCACGCGGCCAGATCGGCCTCTCGGCCCAGCTCTACCTCGACCTCGCGCGCAGCACACGCGACCCACGCATCGCCCGCCGCGCCACCGAGATCGCGATGTATTCGCGCAACCTCGGCATGGCGCGGACCGCGGCGCAGACCTGGTCGGAGGTCGCGCCCGACTCGGAGGAGGCGCGGCGCGTGCTCACGGGCCTCAGCGGGGCCGGCCGCGGCGAGGACATCAACCTCGAGGCGATCCAGTTCCAGCTGGCGCGCGTGCTCGCGCAGTCGAACGGGCGCCTCGCCCAGAACCTGCTCGGGCTCGGCCACGCCCTCGCCCAGGTGCCCGACAAACAGGCCAGCCGCGCGATCATCAACCGCCTCACCGAGCCCTACCTGGATTTTCCGGAAGCCCATATCGCACGCGCGCAGGCCGCGCAGACGGTGGACGACCGCATGGGTGCGCTCGCGGCGGTCGACCGCGCCCTCGCGCTGCGCACCGGCTGGGAGCCGGCGGTGCTGCTCAAGGTGCAGATCCTGCAGCAGGCTGGCGCCACCGCCGAGGCCCTGCGCCAACTCGAGGCCGAGACCGCGCGCAATCCGGCCAGCCGTGCGCTACGCCTGGCGAAGGCGCGCGCGCTGGTGAGCGCGCAGCGTTTCGCCGAGGCGCGCACTGCGTTCGCCCAGCTGCTCGAAGCAGCGCCGGGCGACCCCGAACTGCTCTACGCGGTCGGACTGCTCTCGCTGCAGGTCAACGCGCCCGCCGAGGCCGAGATCCACTTCGTGCGCGCGCTGGCCGCCGGCCATCCGCAAGCCGACCTGGTCCGCCTGCACCTCGGCCAGATCGCAGCAGATCGCGGCGAGGGCGAGTCTGCACGCAAGTGGTTCGCCGAGATCACCAGCGCCGAGCTGCGCCCCGAGGCGAATGTGCGCAGTGCCTTCAGCCTGGCACGCGAGGGACGCGTCAACGAGGCGCGCACGCTGCTGCAGCGCGACGCCGATGACGAAGACGTCGAACGCCGCTACCTCCTCGCCGACGCGCAGATCCTGCGCGACGCCGGACGACCGGCCGACGCCCTGGCACTGATCGACGCGGCGCTGCGCGAAGCTCCAGACGACACCAGCCTGCTCTACGAGTCGGCGATGCTCGCCGAACGCATCGATCGACTCGATCTGCTCGAGATCCGGCTGCGTCGCGTGCTCGAGCTGCAACCGGACCACGCCCACGCACTCAATGCGCTCGGCTACTCACTGGCCGACCGCAAGCTGCGCCTCGAGGAAGCCGAGATGCTGATCGCGCGTGCACATGCGCTCGAACCGGCCGACCCCTTCATTCTCGACAGCCTGGGCTGGGTGCGCTTTCGCCGCGGTGACGCCACCGGCGCGCTCGCCCACCTGGAGCGCGCCTACGCCATGCGCAAGGACGCCGAGATCGCCGCCCACCTGGGCGAGGTGCTGTGGTCGGTCGAGCGTCGCGACGAAGCGCGCCGGATCTTCGCCGAGGCGCTCGCCGCACATCCGGACAACTCGCTGCTGAAGGACACCACGCAGCGGCTCGGCATCCAGTGAAGCTCATTGCTCCTACCCGCCGCCGCGCGCGGCGGGCGCTTTCAGCCCTTGCCGCCATGCTCCTGGTCACGGCGTGCGCGCCGCTGCCGGTGCGCGAAGGCCTTGCCTCGGCGCCGCGTGTCGTTCAACCCGCCTTCCTGATCGAGGGCCGGCTATCGGCCACCGACGGCCGCGAGGCGGCGAGCGGCCGCTTCGAATGGCTGCACGCCCCCGCGCACGACCGCCTGACCCTGTTCAGCCCGCTTGGCCAGATCGTCGCCCGCCTCGACGGCGCCCCCACCGGGGCCAGCCTGTTGAGCGCCGATGGCAGCCGGCGCGACGCCGCCGACGTCGACACGCTGCTTCCTGCGGTGCTCGGCATCGAGCTGCCCGCCGCCCGCCTGCCGCGCTGGGTACAGGGCGCGCCGGACACGGATGCCGAGGTGCGCACCGCGGATGAGGCCGGCCGCCCGCTGCAGGTCATCGACCAGGGCTGGCGCATCGACTATCTCGACTACGCCGACCACAGCGCCGCGGCGCTGCCGCAGCGCCTCGACATCTCGCGCGGCGATGCCCGCGTGCGCCTGATCATCGACTCATGGAGCGCCCTCCCCTGAGCTCCCTGCCCATCTCCCCCGACTGCAGCGATCCGGCGCGCCTCCTCGCCTGCCCGGCGCCGGCCAAGCTCAATCTATTTCTGCATGTCGTCGGCCGCCGCGCCGACGGCTATCACCTGTTGCAGACGGCCTTCCGCCTGCTCGACTGGGGCGACACGCTCGACTTCGCGCGGCGCAGCGACGGTCGCATCCACCGCGTCAACGAGGTGCCCGGCGTCGCCGAAGCCGACGACCTGGTGGTGCGGGCCGCCCGCCTGCTGCAAGCGTACACCGGCTGCGCCCTGGGTGCGGACATCACCGTGCACAAGGTGCTGCCGATGGGCGGCGGCATCGGCGGCGGCAGCTCGGACGCCGCGACCACGCTGATCGCGCTCAACCGACTGTGGGGGACCGGGCTGTCGCGCGCTGCGCTGCAGGCGCTCGGCCTTCAGCTCGGCGCCGACGTGCCGGTGTTCGTGTTCGGCCGCGACGCCTTCGCCGAAGGCGTAGGCGAAGCCCTGCATCCGCTCGAGCTGCCGACGGCGTGGTACGTGGTGGTGTCGCCCGGTGTTTCGGTGCCGACTGCAGAAATTTTTTCGGCAGAGGGCTTGACGAGAAATACGCCCCTCATCAAAATGGCGGACTTCGCAGCAAGCACCACGCGAAACGATCTGCAAGCGGTGGCCTGCAGCCGTTACCCGGAAGTGCAAGATGCGATCGAATGGCTCGATGCCTATGCACCGGCCACGATGACAGGCTCGGGTGCCTGTGTGTTTGCGGAAGTCCCCTCGGAAGCCGAGGCCGACCGCATCGCAAAAAATTGTCCGCCACGCTGGAAAGCATGGAAAGTGCAGAGTCTGACTCGCCATCC
>JAKLLJ010000167.1 GCA_023150215.1 Thauera sp.
ACAAGCACAACGAACTAGACCAGCAGATCCACAACATCGAGACCCACGTCGTGCCAGGCACCAGCCACGAAATCGAGGTGATGAAAAAGGAAAAACTGGCGATCAAGGACCAGATCTACGCCTACCTCAAGCGGGTCGAAACCGAGACCTGAGCGCGCGCACCAGCACGCCTGCTCACACCACCGCCTCCTGCGTCGCGCCCGCCTCGGGCACCCGCGTCCGGCGCGCCAGCAAGGTATACACGGTCGGCACCACGAACAGCGTGAACACGGTGCCGACCGAGAGCCCGCCGACGATCACCCAGCCGATCTGCTGCCGGCTCTCGGCGCCCGCCCCGGTCGCCAGCGCGAGCGGGACCGAGCCGAGCACCATCGCCCCGGTCGTCATCAGGATCGGGCGCAGACGCAGCACCGCCGCCTCCGTCACCGCCTCGCGCAGCGCCTGCCCCTGCTCGCGCAACTGGTTGGCGAACTCCACGATCAGGATGCCGTGCTTGGTGATCAGGCCGACCAGGGTCACCAAGCCAATCTGGCTGTAGACGTTGAGCGTGCCGCCGGTGAGCCACAGCGCGCCGAGCGCACCCGCCATCGACAGCGGCACCGTCAGCATGATGATGAAGGGATCGCGGAAGCTCTCGAACTGCGCCGCCAGCACCAGATAAATGAAGGCGAGCGCGAGCAGGAAGACGAGCGCGAGGCTCTCCGAACTGGTGCGGAACTCACGCGACTGGCCATCGAGGTCGGTGCCATAGCCTGGCGGGAGGATGCGCGCCGCGGTGTCGTCCATCCACTGCAGCGCTTCGCCGAGGGCATAGTTCGGCGCCAGGTTGGCCGAGATCGTCACCGATCGGCGCTGGCCGAAGTGGTTGAGCTCGCGCGGCGCCACACGCTCGTCGATCCGGACCACGCTCGCCAGCGGCACCATGTCGCCGTTGCGCGCACGCACGTAGATGTCGCGGATGTCGCGCGGGTCGCGGCGTTCGCCGGCGCCGACCTGCACGATCACGTCGTACTGCTCGGCGTCTTCCTTGTAGCGCGTGACCTGACGGCCACCGAGCATGCTCTCCAAGGTGCGTCCGATCACATCCACCGCCACGCCGAGATCGGCGGCGCGGTCGCGATCGACCTGCACCGCGAGCTCGGGCATGGTCAGCTTGAGGTCGGTGTCGGGCGACAGGAGGCCGGGGTTTTGCCGCATCGCATCGAGGAAGGCGTCGCTGACGCGGGCAAGCTCGTCATAGCTTTCCGAACTCGAGATCACGTAGCTCAGCGGACGCGAGCGCACGCTCTGGCCGAACGAGGCCGGCAGGATCGGAAAGGCATTGACGCCCGGCACCGCGCGCAGCTTAGGCTGCAGCTCGGCCGCGATCGCGCTCGCCGTGCGCGTGCGCTCCACCCAGTCGGTGAAACCGACGAAGGAGATGCCCTGCGATACCGTCGGGTTGCCGGCGATCACCAGATAGCGGTCGACCTCGGGCAAGCCGGCGTAGATGCGCTCGATCTCCTCGGCGTAGCGCGCCATGTAGTCGAGGGTGGCCCCCTCGGGGCCGCTGAACATGCCGATCACGCGGCCGCGATCTTCAAGCGGAGCAAGCTCGTTCTTGAGTTGCCCCATCAGCCACAGCGAGCTGCCCGCCACCGCGGCAAACACCAGCATCACCAGCCAGCGCGCGTTCAGTGCCGCATCGAGCACGCCGCGATAGCCCGCGGTGAGCCAGGCCAGGAAGCGCTCGATGCCGTTGTAGAGCGGGCCGTGCCTGGGCTCGTGGCGCAGCAGCTTCGAGCACATCATCGGCGACAGCGTCAGTGCGACGAAGCCGGAAACGATCACCGCGCCGGCGAGCGTGAGCGCGAACTCGGTGAACAGCTTGCCGGTGCGCCCGCTCATGAAGGCCACCGGCGCGTACACCGCAGCCAGCGTGATCGTCATCGCCACCACGGCGAAACCGATCTCCTTCGCGCCCTTGAACGCGGCGGCCAGCGGTTCCATGCCCTCCTCGATGTGGCGGTAGATGTTCTCCAGCACCACGATCGCGTCGTCCACCACCAGGCCGATCGCCAGCACCAGCGCGAGCAGGGTGAGCGTGTTGATCGAGAAGCCGAACACCAGCATCAGCGTGAACGCGCCCACCAGCGACACCGGGATGGTCACCAGCGGCACCAGCATCGCGCGCCAGTTGCGCAGGAAGAACAGGCACACCGCCGCCACCAGCAGCACCGCCTCCCAGATCGTGGTGAACACCGCCTCGATCGAGCGCTCGATGAACACCGTGGTGTCGTTGGCGATCGTCATCGACATGCCTTCAGGCAGCTCGGCCTGCAGGCGCGGCAGCATCTCGTCGAGGCCGCGCTTGAGATCGAGCGGATTGGCCACTGACTGCTTGATGAGGCCGATCGACACCGCCGGGCGCCCCATGAAGCGCACCGCCGTGCGCTCGCTCTCGGGCGCCACCTCGACCCGGCCGACGTCGCGGATGCGCACCGGATAGGCGTTGGCGGTCTCGACCTGGCGCAGCACGATGGCCTCGAACTGCGCCGGCGCGGCCAGGTCGGTCTGCGCTACCACCGCGAACTCGCGCTCGCGGCTTTCGATGCGGCCGGCGGGCAGCTCCACATTCTGGCGCCGGATCGCGTCCTCGACGTCCTGCACCGTCAGCCCGAACGCGGCCAGGCGGTCGCGGTCCAGCCACACCCGCATGGCCTGGCGGCGCTCGCCGAACAGGCGCGCGTCGGCCGCCCCGGGCAGGGTCTGCAGGCGCGGCTTGATGATGCGGTTGGCGAAGTCGCTGATCTCCATCGGCGAATGGCGGTCGGACGAGAACGCCACCCAGATGATCGGGCTGGCGTCGGCCTCGACCTTGGCGATCACCGGCTCGTCGATGTCGTCGGGCAGGCGCTGGCGCACGCGCGAGACGCGGTCGCGCACGTCGGCCGCGGCCGAATCGGCACTGCGCTCGACGCGAAAGCGCACGGTGATCTGGCTGCGCTCCTGGCGGCTGATCGAGGACAGCACATCCACGCCCTCGATGCCGGCGAGCGAGTCCTCCAGCGGCTTGGTCACCTGCGACTCGACGATCTCCGCGCTGGCGCCACGGTAGCGTGTGTCCACCGTGACCACCGGCTCGTCGATGTTGGGGTATTCGCGCACCGTGAGCCTGGAGTACGACATCAGGCCCACCAGCAGCACGAGCAGCGACAGCACGGTGGCGAACACCGGGCGGCGGATGCACAGTTCGGAGAGGACCATCGCTCAGTCCGCCCGCGCCACGCCGGCGGGCGCGCCCGCCACCTTCACCGCCGCGCCGTCGCGCAGCTTGAGCTGGCCGGCGGTCACCACCACCGCGCCCGCCTGCAAGCCATCGACGATCTCGACCATCGCATCGCGGCGCGCACCGGTCTTCACCGCCACGCGCTGCACCTTGCCGTCTGCCACCCGGTACACAAACTGGGTGTTGCCGGGCGCGGGCACCAGCGCCGCCTCGGGCACCACCACCGCATCGGCGCGCTCGGCCAGGATCAGGCGCACGCGCACGAACACGCCCGGCCGCAGGCGCAACCCCGGGTTGACCAGGCTTGCACGCAGACCCAGCGAACGCCCCTGCGCATCCACCAGCGGATCGATCGCATCGACCGTGGCGGCGAAGGTCTCGCCCGGAAGCGCGTCGCTCGCCAGCTCCACCGCCTGGCCCGGGCGCACGCGGTCGAGGTAAAGCTCGGGCAGGCGAAAATCCACCTTGAGCGTGGCGATGTCCTCCAGGTTGATCATCGCCTCGCCATCCTTGACGAAATCGCCCGGGCTGACGCTGCGGATGCCGACCACGCCCGAAAACGGCGCGCGAATCTGCATGCGCTCGAGTTTCGCCTGCGCCAGCGCGACCCCGGCGCGTGCCACCTCGAGCTGCGAGCGTGCGCTGTCCAGGCTGCTGCGGCTGACGAAGCTGCGGCCAAACAAATCCTGGGTGCGGCGAAAGTTCGACTCCGCCAGCGTCAGGCTGGCGCGCGCCTGCTGCAGCTCGGCGCGCTGCACCGCAGCGTCGAACTCGATCAGCACCTCGCCACGGCGCACCGGCTCGCCGTCGCGAAAGCGGATCGCGGAGATCCGCCCGGACTCCTCCGGACGCAGCACGACCGACTCGTTCGACACCAGCGAACCCACCGCGCCGACCTCGTCAGCCAGCGCCCGCACCCCGACGACATGGGTCTCGACCACCACCGGAGCCGCCGCGCCGGCCTGCCCGCCCGGCACACCCTTGCCGCCTGCCGGCACCATCGCCGCGCCCGCCATTGCAGCCGGCGGGCGGTTGGCATGCCAGGCATAGGCGCCGAGGCCGGCCAGACCGGCGACGCTCAGGACAAGGACGAAGTGGCGACTGGAAGGCATGGGCGTGGCGTGGAGGGCGAGGAGTGAGTTGCGGTTTGCCGCGGACTTGAAGCCGGAGAACGCGCGGGCGTGGGCGTGGCTAGCTTGCGACGCCGATCGCCAGTTTAGGGACAAAGGACCGCGCTGTCCGGTTCCGTGCGCCAAGCCAGGCGACACGACGCACAAGGAACCATCGCCCCTTCGAAGGCCCCCGTAGGAGCGCCGGCAGGCGCGAACAAGACGCCCAAGAACCGCTCACACGTCTCCTGAAGCGCCGATTCGCGGCTTGCGCCCCACCTGCAGAAACCACCGCCCCCTCGGGAGCGCCGCAGGAGCGCCGGCAGGCGCGAACCTTCCCTGCCCGAACCGATGTGCGCCCGCGTCGCCCCACCCGCGCACCCGTTGCAGCGTCGCTCATCCGTCCTCGAGCGGCCACTTTGGATTCCACGCCACTTCCCACAGGTGGCCATCGGGATCCTGAAAATAGCCGGCATGGCCACCCCACGCGGTGTCACGGGCGCGGCGCGGAATGCGTGCGCCGGCCGCTTCGGCCGCGGCCATCACTGCAGTCACCTGCTCGCGGCGCGCGACGTTGTGGCTCAGGATGCATTCGCTGCTGCTCGTTGCCTGTTCTGCCACCCCTGCATCGACAGCGATGCTCGCGCGCGGAAAGAGCGCGAGCTTGAACCCGGGCTGCAAGTCGAAGAACACCACCGCGGAATGTTCCGCCACGCTACCGACGATGCCATCCGTCGGCCAGCCCAGGCCATCGCGATAGAAAGCCAGCGCACGAGGCAAGTCGGCCACGCCGAGGGTGATCACGCTGATGCGCGGCTTCATGCGCGCACCGGCCTGAAAGGGCGCCAGCATGCGCCGGGCGGGCGCCGCACGGGACGATGGCGGAGCGTCCGGCCAGCACGCTCGCGGATGGCGACCCGGTCGATCAACGACACTGCATGTTCCCGGACGGTGCATGGACGACGCACTGCAGCGGCCCGCACTGGCAGTTGTGCAGCACCGCCGCACCGCCGTCAGCGAGACGCAGACCACGCGAGCATGCGCACTCCTCGGGTGCCGCGGGCAGCACCGGCGGGGTCAGCGCAGCGACCGGGCTGGTCGTCGCGCTCAGGGCCAGCACGGCCGCCGCCGCAGCGGACAAGCCGGAGAGCGTGAACAGCAGGGAGCGCAGCTTCATGTTCGTTCTCCTCGGATGAGGTGACAGCGTAGCAGCTTCGCACCGTGAGACCACCGCCACCGGGCCGCGCAGACCGGGCAGCGCAACGCAGCAAGCAGAGGCGCTCTTGCGCGAGAATCGCATCCGTTTTCGCGCCTTCCGGCGCTCCTTCTATGAGGATCGCGGCCGCCCTGTAGGAGCGGCGGCAGCCGCGAACAGGCGCCGCAGCAACCGCCATCCACCCCCCGACCACCGCCGCGTTCGCGCCTTCCGGCGCTCCTACACGAGGATCATGCGCGGGCCGCGCTTCAATCCTCAGCACGCGCCAAGGCCCACAGCACCAGCACGCCGAAGCCGAACAGCAGCGCCCACTTGAACGTGGAGCACACGGTCGACAGCAGGTACACCCCGTCCAGACCGAAGCGCGGCATCTCGGTGAGCCAGGCGTGGAGCGCGTTCTCCACCGCGTCGAACACCGCCGCCAGCGGCAGCACCCGCGGCACATACCGCGCCACCGCGCCCGGCAGCGGGCGGAACAGTGCCGTGCGCGTCGCCAGCAACCAGCCGAAGCGGGCATAGGCCAGCAGCGACACGGTGTCGACCAGCAAGTGATGCCGATAGCGTTGCAGATCCTCCGGCGGCCACAGATGGATGATTTCGCCGAAGCCGCGCGGCGTCCATGCGAATTGCAGCACGAGCATGCCCGGCTCCAGCCCCGCCACGCACCCCAGCGTGACGACCGTCAGCGCCGCGACCAGAAGTCCCGCCACAAGAACTGCACGCATACGCCGAACTCCATGCCGGAAAGGCGCACAAATGTCAGGCCATCGATAGCCCCTGCAAAACGCCGGCCGATTGTACCCTCGCCTTGACTGCGAACAGGCGCCACCGCCGGGTGTCGACGTATGATCCCGTTCTCGCGCGTGCAGCCAGGCTCGAGCCTGTACCGAACCAAGCGCCGCACCGACCCGCCTCCCGCGCCTGCGATGACGACATGAGCCGATCCCACCTGCTGCCACTGTTCCTGCTCTACGCCCTGATGCTGCCGGTCACCGGCATGGTGCCGGTGCTGCCCGACTTCACTGCGCAGCGCTTTCCCGGCCTCGGCCAGTTCGCCAGCCATTTCTTCATGTCAATCAACATGATCGGCGCCTTGATCGGGGCACCGATCGCCGGCCTGCTGTCCGACCGCCTCGGTCGTCGGCGCCTGCTCGCGGTGGCCGCACTCGCCCTCAACGGCGGCGCCCTGCTCGGTATCGCCTGGGCGTGGCGCAGCAGCGACAGCTATTCGCTGCTGCTCGCGCTGCGCCTGCTCGAGGGCTTCGCCCACATGTCGGCGCTGTCGCTGCTGATGGCACTCGCGGCCGACCACCCGGGCAAGGCCGGGCTGGGTGCGCGCATGGGCGCGGTGGGGGCATCGATCAGCCTGGGCGTGGCCACCGGCGCGCCGCTCGGCGGCGTGGTCGGCACCATCGATCCGTTCTGGGTGCCTTTCGGCGGCGGCCTGCTGTCACTCGCGCTCGCCGCACTCGGGCTCAAGGGCCTCGCCGACGCCGGCGGCGGACGGCCGCGCATGGCCGCCGCGGAAATCGTCAATACGCTGCGGAGCCGCCGCCAGCTGCTGATCCCGCTGGCCTTCTCCTTCGCCGACCGCCTCACCGTGGGCTTCATCGTGTCCACGCTGTCGCTCTACCTTGGCCTCGTACTCGGCTTCGACGCTCGCCAGATCGGCATCGCCATGGCGGCTTTCCTGATTCCGTTCTCGGTGCTGACCTGGCCG
>JAKLLJ010000168.1 GCA_023150215.1 Thauera sp.
TCATCGCGGCAAGGATGGCAAGCACGGCGAGCAGCAGGAGCAGGCGGGGGAGAAAACGCTTCATCGGAGGGGGAGGAGCCGGCTAAATCCCTGTCGGCGCGAGGGGCGACCGCCACGGGGAGGGCGCCTATAATACCGCAGCACGTGCCCTCCCCCTCCTGCGGCGCGCCCCCGAATCCCTTCCGAGACTGCCCGAACCGAGACCATGACTGCCTGGACCGAACACCTCGCCCGCATGGGCGCCACGCTCGACGAAACCGCCCGCTCCATCGCCTTCGCCTCGCCCGCCGACGAAGCGCGCGCGACCGAGACCGCCACCATCGCGGTGCCGCTGCTGCACCTGGGCACGATCCGCTCGCAGGGCCCGGACTCCGCCGCCTTCCTGCACAACCTGGTGTCGAACGACGTCAAGCACATGGAAGCCGACACCGCGGCGTGGAACAGCTTCAATTCGCCCAAGGGGCGGATGATCGCCAGCTTCCTGGTGTGGACCGAGGAGGGCGGCCATGCGCTCGCGCTCTCGGCAGACATCCTGCCCGCGTTCCTGAAGAAGTTCTCGATGTACGTGCTGCGCAGCAAGGTCAAGCTCGCCGACGCGCGCGCCGAGCTCGCGCTGATCGGCGTCGCCGGCCCGCAGGCCGAAGCCATCGTCCAGGCTGCAGGGGCGGCGCTGCCCACGGCCGACATGTGCCACATGCTGTCGGCCGGCGGCCTGCGCTGCATCCGCCTCGGCGCGCAGCGCTACGTGCTCGCCGCCGCCACCGAAGCCGCCCCTGCCGTGTTCGACGCGCTGCTCGGCGCAGGTGCGGTGCGCGCCGGCACCGCCGCCTGGCAGCTCGGCATGATCCGCGCCGGCCTGCCGCTGATCACTGCCGCGACGCAGGAAGAATTCGTCGCCCAGATGCTCAACTACGAGCTGATCGGTGGCGTCGATTTCCACAAGGGCTGCTACCCGGGGCAGGAAATCGTCGCCCGCACCCAGTACCTTGGCAAGCTCAAGAAGCGCACCTACCGCCTCGCGCTGCCCGCCGGCGTCGCCGCGACAGCCGGCACCGACCTGTACGCGCCCGATTTTGGCGAGCAGTCCGCCGGCAAGCTGGTCAACCTCGCACCCAATGCGGATGGCAGCCTCGAAGCGCTCGCGGTCATCCAGTCGAGCAGTGCCGAGGCCGGCGAGATCCGCGTGGGCGCCCCCGACGGCCCGCGTGCCACTCTGCTCGACCTGCCTTATGCGCTCGGCTAAGGACTGCCTTGCCGTGCAGGACCGGAGTGGAGCGCCGCGCCCGTGTGCCTGATCGTCCTCGCCTGGCAGTGCCATCCCGACTACCCGCTGGTGCTTGCGGCTAACCGTGACGAATACCTGAGCCGTCCGGCGCTGCCCGCGCACTGGTGGGAAGACGCCCCCGAACTGCTCGCCGGCCGTGACCTCGAGGCCGGCGGCACCTGGATGGGCCTGAGCCGCGGCGGGCGCTTCGCCGCGCTCACCAATCACCGCGATCCCAGCCGCCACCTTGCCGGCGCGCCTTCGCGCGGTGCGCTCGTGCGCGAGGCGCTGGAAGACGCGGCCGCGCCCGCCCTCACCCTGGCGACGATGCGCGACAAGGCCGCCGGCTACGCCGCGTTCAACCTGCTGGTCGGTGACGGTGAGCGTCTCGGCGTGCTCGAGAGCACGGCGGGCACGGTGCGCATGCTCGGGCCCGGCAACTACGGCTTGTCGAACCACCTGCTCGACACCCCCTGGCCCAAGCTGCGCAAGGCCCGCAGCGGGCTTGCGCACGCGCTCGAGGTCCTGCCGGCGCAGTTCGGGCGCGCTGCCGAGGACGAACTGGTCGCGACCCTGCTCGGCTTGATGCGCGACCCCACGCCCGCGCCCGACCCCCACCTGCCCGCCACTGGCGTGAGCCTGGAGTGGGAACGCTGGCTGTCGCCCGCCTTCATCCGTGCGCCGGGCTACGGTACACGGTGCACGAGCGTGGTGTTGCGCGACCGCGGCGGGCGGACGCGCTTCATCGAATGGACCTGGGATGCGGACGGCAACCTGCGCAGCCGGGTGGAGCACCTGTTCGGCGGCAACGCGGCCTGACGCTCAGCGCACGCCCCCGAGCGTGCGCCGCATCGCGCGATGGGCGATACCCGCCTCGATGAACACTTCGCCGCAGGGCTCGAACCCATGGCGCAAGTAGAAGCCGAGCGCATGGATCTGCGCGCTGAGCGCCAGCTCGCTCATGCCGAGCCGGACCGCCTCGCCGATCAGCGCCTGAAGCACCACCCCGCCCACGCCGGCACCACGCGCAGTGCGCAAGACCGCCATGCGGCCGATGTGGCCGTCGGGCAATAGGCGCCCGGTGCCGATCGCCCCGCACCCGGGGGCGCGCGCGATCGCATGGCGGCAAACCGGGTCGAGTTCGTCGCGCTCGATCTCCATCGGCACGCCCTGCTCAAGCACGAACACCTCGGTGCGCACCGGCAACACCAGGGCTTCGGCCTGCACCCAGTCGGTGACCGTGACCGCGATCTCGGCGCGCTTCATTCGACGATCTCCACCACAGTGCCGGCCGGCACCAGTTCGAATAGCTCGATGAGCTCATGGTTGCGCATGCGCACGCAGCCGATCGACAGGGGCACGCCCATCGGCTCGGTGTCGGGGGTGCCGTGGATGTAGATGTAGCGCCGCATCGTATCGACGTCGCCACCGCGGTTGCGCCCGCGCTCTTCGCCACACAACCACAGGATGCGCGACAGGATCCAGTCGCGCCCCGGATGCGTGGCCGCGTAGGCCGCCGTCCATACCTCACCGGTCGGCCGCCGGCCACGGAAAATGGTGCCGATCGGCGCACCGGCGCCGATGCGCGCGCGGATGCGGTGCCGTCCGCGCGGCGTGCATTGGCTGCCGCTGCGCTCGCCCGCACCGCGCGCCGCGGTCGACACCGCGTAGCGCCGGATGCAGGCGCCGTCGTCGGCGAAGAGGTCGAGTCGCTGATGGGTGATGTCGATCAGGATGTGCATTCAGGCCACCAGCGTGCGCCCGCGACGGGCGGCGAAGAAGCTTGACAGCATGCGCCCGCATTCGTCGCCGAGCACGCCGCCCTCGACGATGGCGTGGTGGTTGAGCCGGGGCTCGGCGAACAGGTCGAGCACGCTGCCGGCGACACCCGTCTTGGGGTCGCGCGCGCCGAACACCACGCGCGCGACGCGCGCGTGCATGATCGCACCGCTGCACATCGCGCACGGCTCCAGGGTCACGTAGAGCTGGCAGCCCGGTAGGCGGTAGTTGCCGAGGCGCGCGGCGGCGTCGCGCAGCGCCATGATCTCGGCGTGGGCAGTCGGGTCGTGGCGGCCGATCGGCTGATTGAAGCCACGCCCGACGATTTCGCCATCAAGCACCACCACCGCCCCCACCGGTACCTCGTCGCAGGCACCGGCTGCACGCGCCTGCTCGAGCGCGGCGCGCATGTAGTCATCGTCGTTCATCACATTCCAGGATCGGTCACGGGCGCAATTCTATTGAGCACGCGGACAGGAAGACAAGACGGCGATACCGCCTGCCCAACGGCGTCCGCGACCCTCGTCTCCGCGCCTGCCCCCTTCAGGTGCGGGCAACAATCAGCGGCACCAGCATCTCGTCCGCCGTCAGCCCGCCATGGACGCCAATCATGGTGTGGGCGTGCTCGCCCTCGACATGATCGACGATCGTCCATCCGGACTCCATCAGCAGCACATGGCTGCCCAGCCGCTCGGCCAGGCGGGCATGCGGCTTGCCCGGACCGAGCAGCCCGGCGTCCAGGCAATCGCGCGCGCGAATCGCCACCGCCTTGCCGCCCAGCTCGGCCGCCGCCCAGGCCTCGAAGTCGTCCTGCGCGTCCTCGCGCACCCGGCAGAAGGCCAGGCGGCGTTCGCCGAACAGCGGCGCGGCGAGCATGGCGGCGACCTCGCCATCGGGCGTGAGGTCGATGCAGCGCTCGGGCGGCGCATCGATGAAGCCGTGATCGGCGGTGACGACCAGGCGTACGTCGCGACCGCCGAGCGCCCCACGCACCGCCGCGACGGCCGCATCGATGCGCGCGAAGCAGGCGAGCGCCGCATCCGAACGGCTGCCGTACGTGTGGCTCAGCGCGTCGAAAGTCGGGTAGTAGGCGTGGATCAAGCCGCCGCTGCGGCCGAGTGCAAGCGCCATGTCGACGATCGCGACGGCGAAATCGTCGAGCCCCCGGTAAGGCTCGATATGGGCCCCGCGGCCATGGTGCAGCGAGAAACGCGAGAACGCGATCGCCGCGGGCGACACCAGGGTGACCGGACGGCAGGCATGGTGGTACATGGGTGCCACCGGAAACAGCCGCGGCAGCAGGCGGAAGGCTTCGACCGCCTCGCCGCTGCGGCGCACCAGCGGCAGCGGCGCGATCACGCCGCCGAAGCGGCGGTCGTGGATGAACCAGCCGTTAAGACCGTGTTCAGCGGGGGCGACGCCGGTGTTGAGCGTGGTCACCGCACTCGCGGTGGTGCTCGGCAGCACCGAGGTCAGCGCCCGACGGCGCGCGCCATGCAGGGCGGAGCCGCGCCCTGCCGAGCACAGGAAGCGATCCCCAAGGCCGTCGATCACGATCAGCACGACCAGCGCCCTTTCTCCCGGTTCGATCTCGGCCGGCGCCCAGCCGGCGTGGCGGTCGTGGAGCCAGGCACGCAAACTGCGAGCGAAACCGTAGAGGCCGCCCGTGTCGTAATCGGGCAGAACCGAGTCCGTGGGCAACGGAAACTTGGGGATGTTCATCGGGTGGGTTGGCGGTCGCCAGGGCGGCGTCGAATACAGACGCGCTCAGCCTAACCGGGGACTTCGCGCCATGCAAAGAAAGCGCAGGAAAAGCCGCTGCATGGGCGCGGATGATGGCGCACCATAAAAAAACGGATGAGTGCGATGCACTCATCCGTTTTGTAATCTGGAGCGGGAAACGAGACTTAAATCCCCGCCTTAACTCCTTGATAACGCAGCAATTTTTACTTCTCATTGTGCCGCGAAGGACTGCATTATGTACTAACACTCCTCTCCTGGCAACACCTTCACGGTACTTTTTTGCGACACCGACTCTGTTTGGCGCGCCGCAGGCGGCGGAGCGCGGATCCTTCCCCAATCGCCAGAGATCAACTGGCCGGAGTCGCGGGTCTCGATCCTATGCGAACCACCCGCTCTATGAAGCGGGACAATTGCTCGGATGGCGTCGCATTGGAACGAAGCAAGAACGTAGTGACGGCGAGGCTTCGATCGGCCAATGGACGCACAACCACTTCTGGATGACGACTGGAGGCGGCGTACGCCGCATTGGAGAAGCCGACGCCATAACCTGCCGCCACCAAGGTCAGCATCAGGTCAGTGGTCGAGACACGTTCCGCGACTTGAGGTTGGGAGTCTATGGAACGCAGCAGGCGTTCCAGTTGCTGGTCGCACCCCGCGCACGTCTCGGGATTGCAGAGCACCAGCGGATAATTCAGCACCTCCCTGAGTGCGACGCACTTGTGCGCAAGCAAAGGATGCCTCGGAGGGTATCGTCACGACGATCGGGTCTTGCCAGACCGGCTGGGCGACAACGTCCGCCTTGAGACCGTCGAACAAAGTGAAGCCTGCATCGTAGAGATCGTTCTTCAACCCTTTCAACTGCTGCGACAGGGGCATCTCGAAAAGTCGGATCTCGATATCCGGCTCCTCCTCCCGGCACAGCGCGAGCAACGCCGTCAAGCGTGCCTGGGCAATGCCGTCGGAAAGCGCGATTCGCAGCCGACCACGGAAGCCCGCGGCCGCGGCTCGGACGTTCCCCTTGGCCTGCTCGATCACCAAGAGGATACGACGCGCATCCTCGATGAACACTTTTCCCGCCCAGGTCAGTTGCACGCCGCGAGACGTGCGCTCGAACAGCCGCGCGCCGACATTGGATTCCAGCTTCTTGATGGCGCGAGACAGCGGCGATTGCTCGATATGCAGTCGCTCGGCGGCCCGCCCGAAATGCAGTTCTTCGGCAACCGTGATGAAGCAGCGAAGGTGACGAAGGTTCACTTGAAACTCCCGGGCACGAGCATTGAGCCGAACTGGCGTCGCGCTCGAGTTGGTTGCCCCCTTCCCCGCCTCCAGTCGCCCCCTGCCGCAATCCGGCGCAGGTCAATGCAACAACACGCGTTCCGATCTCGCTCGCTCCCCGGCATTGCAGATGACGAGCGCGACCGGCGTACCCCACACCGCTCGGCACCTGGCGCGGCAGCACCGAAGCGCCGCGCTCATCCGCCCAACGTGCGCGCCGGTACGCCGACGACAGTCGCGAACGGTGGCACGCTCTTGAGGACGACACTGCCGACCCCCACTGTGGCGCCGCGGCCAATCTCGATATTCCCCAGGACCGTGGCATTCGCCGAGAGAAGAGCGCCATCGCGAATCTTCGGGTGACGATCGCCCCGGCCCTTCCCCGTGCCTCCCAGGGTCACGTGCTGGAGGATCGACACGTCGTCGCCGACCATTGCCGTTTCACCAATCACGATACCGGTGCCGTGATCGATGAATACGCGACGCCCCATCGAGACCGCCGGGTGAATGTCGACACTGAACACCTCCGAGACTCGGCTTTGCACGATCCGTGCCGCAGTGCGTCGCCCCTGGCTCCACAGCCAGTGTCCGACGCGGTGGCATTGCAGCGCGTGAAAGCCCTTGTAGCAAAGGAACGGGGTCAGGATGTCTTCGGTCGCAGGATCTCGGGCGACAACCGCCACCAGGTCCTCCTGCGCCGCAGCGTCGACGGCGGGGCAACCCACCTTCACCTCGGCGAACAGCGTCTCCCACATGCTCAATGGCAAGGTCGAATCGCACAGTTTGCGTGCCAGCAACCCGCTCAGAGCAGAGTAGAAATCCTGCTTCCCAAGGATGATCTCGGTCATGATCGCACGCAGCGCGGGGTCGGTTGCGCACGCATGCTTCGCCTCGCCGACCAACCGCTCCCACACCGCATCCGTCGCAGCATCGCACCGGAAATGCTCTTCGAGCCTGTCGAACGAAAGATCGAATCCGTGCGTCAATGCAGTTCCCACCTGTCCTGATTCTGCGGCAGCGGCCTCGCCGACAACGGAAGGAGCTTATGGATGAAGTCGCCGGCACCGCCACCCGAAACGGGATGGAATCGCCCGAAGGCGGATATTCCTGTCAGTTTGAATCAGTCGTGACGGTTCACGGATCGAGAGGAGCGACACGTTCGCCCAACACCGCATGCTGCCTCGATGACTGTCCTTGCGCTCAATCGG
>JAKLLJ010000169.1 GCA_023150215.1 Thauera sp.
CCAAGAACAATATTGCGTACGAAAGTGAGGGGCGTTTTCATTTGTCTCATCCTTGGGTGTCTTGGGTGTTGTGGTGATCAGTCTTGCTGGGGGACAGACGGCGCCCGTCTGTGACGGGCATGATCGTTCCGCGGCCGCCGGCGCCCCCGTGGCACGGGAGACAGGCAGCACACACTGCCGCTCGCCACACGCGGCGTCCCGCCCGACGGGCGGAACGCCGCGCGAGGACGGCCTGAGCGCGGAGCGGACGGCGCGTCGACGCTCAGGTCACGACCGACAGGAAGCGCTCGTTGAGCTTGCGGTCGTGATAGAAGATCGCCGGCCCGACCTGGTCGAAGGTCCAGGTGATCGGCGCGTGATCCGGATAGCTCTCGTAGCCGCCGGCAAAGGTCTCGAAGCGGTTGCCCGAAGGGTCGAAGGCGTAGATCGTGGTGCCGCGGGTGATGCCGTGGCGGGTGGGGCCGATGTCGATCGGCACGCGATTCATCGACATGATGTCGGCCGCGCGCAGCACTTGCTCCCAGGTGCCGAGCAGGAAGGACAGGTGGTGCAGCTTGCCCGGCTCCGGATGGCAGACGAAGGCCAGGTCGTGCGCCTTGTGCGAGCACGAAATGAAGGTCGCCAGCAACGCCTTGCCGTCTTCCATCAGCACCCGCTCGACGAGGTGGAAGCCGAGCACCTCGGTAAACAGCTTGAGGTTCTCTTCGAGATTCGGGCCGTAGAGCAGGCAGTGATCGAAGCGGTGCGGGCCGATGCCATGCTCGGCGGCGGGAATCCACGGATCGGGGTTGGTGTAGGGCTGGCCATTGCCGACGTCGGTCTTGTCGGCATACAGCTCGAGCACGTGGCCGGTCGGGATGGTGAAGCGCACGCGCTCACCGGTCTCGAGCAGCTCGCCGGCCGGGATGCGCTCGGTGGCCACACCGTAGGCTTGAAGGTCCTTGTCGAGCTGTTCGAGGGTGGCCTTGTCCTTGACCTTGAAGCCGATCAGGTCCATGCCCGCGCGGTCCGACTGGCGCAGCACCACGCTGTTATGGTCACGCTCGTCCCAGGCCTTGAAGTACACCCGGCCCGACGCGTCGCGGCCGGTCTCGATCAGACCCAGCACGTTCTTGTAAAACTCGACGCTCTCGTCGAGGTCGAGCACGCGCAACTGGATGTGCCCGGGACGCATTACACCTGTTGTAGCCATTTCAGCTCCTCTCTGTCAGGAATCGACGGCGGCCGGCGCTTTTCGGCTGCGCCGATCCGGATCTCCGCCTCGTGAAGCAGGCCCGTCTGCCCCGTGCAATCGCACGCGTGGCAGTCCAGCTCCCGCATTCCGTGACGCCCCAGACGGGGCGTCGCTTGCGAACCCCCACGCCCGTCAGGCGCAGACGTTCTTTTTCATCTTTCCGATTACCGAGAGCGTGATGTCGGTGCGTGGCTTCACCCGGCAGGCGAGCACGATCGACTGCGCCTCTTCTTCTGCGCTCACGTAAGCGCGGCTCATCACCCGCTTGTCGTACTCACCGCTGTGGATATGAACCTTGCAGACACCGCACCCGCCGCCCCGGCAACCGACCGGGATACCGCGCTTGCCCAGGCGCTCCATGCCTTCCAGCAGGCTCTCGTCGCTCCGGCAGCGATACACCTCGCCGGTATCCACGATCGTGACATTCACGTAAGTGGTGCTCATCCCATCTCCGCCGGGTCCTGCCTGCGCAGGCTCCACCGCAACTCCGTCTCGTTGTGTTTATTGTGTCTTCCGACCCGGGCGCAACACCAAGCGCAAGCCCGGTTCGGGCATGGCGTGCATCTTGGGGCCTGCCGGGCAGCGGAAATATCCAGTTTGTGCACGAGCGCTATCCGCTTTCTGCAATCGCCGGCTCTGCACAAAGCGGATAGCGATGATGCAGAAACTGGATATTGCCGCCGCCGCCAGCCCCATAGGATTCAGGCTCCGCTTCACCCACCAACGGAGACTTCGGAGATGATCACGAAGGAATACCTGGATACGCTGATCCAGAAGGACAAGGAGAAAGGACTGTTCCGCTGCAAGCGTGAGATGTTCACGAGCAAGGAACTGTTCGAGCTGGAGATGGAACACATCTTCGAAGGCAACTGGATCTATCTGGCACACGAAAGCCAGCTGCCCAAGGTGAACGACTACTACACGACGAAGATCGGTCGTCAGCCGGTGTTCATCACGCGCAACAAGGACAACCAGCTCAACTGCTTCATCAACGCCTGTGCCCACCGCGGCGCCACCTTGGCGCGCTTCCGCCACGGCAACAAGGCCACCTACACCTGCCCATTCCACGGCTGGACCTTCAACAACTCGGGCAAGCTCCTGAAGATCAAGGACCCCACCGAGACCGGCTATCCCGAGAGCTTCAACTGCGAGGGTTCGCACGACCTGAAGAAGATCGCCCGCTTCGAGTCCTACCGCGGTTTCCTCTTTGGCAGCCTGAAGGCCGACGTGCAGTCGCTCGAAGACTTCCTCGGCGAGTCGAAGAAGATCATCGACATGATCGTCGACCAGTCGCCCGAGGGCCTGGAAGTGCTGCGCGGCTCCTCGACCTACGTTTATGAGGGCAACTGGAAGCTGCAGGCCGAGAACGGCGCCGACGGCTACCACGTCACCGCCACGCACTGGAACTACGCCGCCACCCAGGCGCAGCGCAAGAGCCGCGACGCCGGCGACGACATCAAGGCGATGAGCGCCGGCGGCTGGGCCAAGAAGGGCGGCGGTTCGTACTCGTTCGAGAACGGCCACCTGCTGCTGTGGACACGCTGGGACAACCCCGAAGACCGTCCGCTGATGGAACAGCGCGACCGCCTGGTGGCCGAGTTCGGCGAAGCCAAGGCCGACTGGATGATCGGCAACTCGCGCAACCTGTGCCTGTATCCGAACGTATACCTGATGGACCAGTTCAGCTCGCAGATCCGCGTGTTCCGCCCGCTGGCGGTCGATCGCACCGAAGTGACGATCTACTGCATCGCACCGAAGGGTGAATCCGCCGAGGCGCGTGCGCGCCGCATCCGCCAGTACGAGGACTTCTTCAACGCCTCGGGCATGGCCACGCCGGACGACCTCGAGGAATTCCGCGCCTGCCAGGAAGGCTTCAACGGCCGCTTCCTGGAATGGAACGACATGTCGCGCGGTGCCGAACACTGGGTCGAAGGCGCCGACGAGGAAGCGGGCAAGATCGATCTCAAGCCGATCCTCTCGGGCGTCAAGACCGAGGACGAGGGCCTCTACGTGGCACAGCACAGCTACTGGCTCG
This sequence comes from Thauera sp., assembly GCA_023150215.1. Taxonomy (GTDB): domain Bacteria; phylum Pseudomonadota; class Gammaproteobacteria; order Burkholderiales; family Rhodocyclaceae; genus Thauera. The sequence goes on from JAKLLJ010000169.1 coordinate 3,270, forward strand.
AAGAAATGAAGAAGGCGGTGGCGGCCGATTCGGCAGCGACCTGAGAACAGCGGAGACCTAGAAAATGAGCCTTTCCTACGAAGACCTGTGCGCGTTCCTGTACCGCGAGGCGCGCCACCTGGACGAACGCGACTGGGACAGCTGGCTGGCGATGTACGACGAGAACTGCACGTTCTGGATGCCGGCCTGGGATGACGACGGCGAACTGACCGAGGACCCGCAGTCCGAGATCTCGCTGATCTGGTACGGCCGCCGCGCCGGACTGGAAGACCGTGTGTTCCGCATCCGCACCGAGCGCTCGAGCGCGACCATTCCGGACACCCGCACCAACCACCACATCGCCAACGTCGAGGTGGTCGAGCGCGGTGACAAGGAAATCAAGCTGCGCTTCAACTGGCACACGATGAGCGTGCGCTACAACCACACCGACCACTTCTGCGGCACCAGCTTCTACACGCTGGACGTCTCGGGCGCGAGCCCGCTGATCAAGCACAAGAAGGTCGTGTTGAAGACCGACTACATCCGCCACGTCATCGACGTCTATCACGTCTGAAACAACGAGGGCGGGGCGCGCGCAGCTGGCGGCAAGCGCGACCCCGCCCCACACCCCGGAGGGATGCCATGACCTACAAGATCGCACTCAACTTCGAAGACGGGGTCACCCGCTTCATCGAATGCAACACGTCCGAAACGGTGGCCGATGCAGCCTACCGCCAGGGCGTCAATATTCCCATCGACTGCCGTGACGGCGCGTGCGGCGCCTGCAAGTGCAAGGCCGAATCGGGCAAGTACGAACTCGGCTTCTACATCGACGATGCGATGAGCGAGGACGAAGCCAAGCGCGGCTACGTGCTCACCTGCCAGATGCACCCGAAATCCGACTGCGTGGTTAACATTCCCGCGTCGTCCGAAGTGTGCAAGATCAAGCACGCCACCCTCACCGCCACGGTGGCCGCCGTGCGCCAGCTGTCGCCGAGCACGTTGAGCCTGACCCTGCAGGGCGATGGCATCACCAAGCTGGCCTTCCTGCCCGGGCAGTACGCCAACCTGGAAGTGCCCGGCACAGACCAGACCCGCGCGTACTCGTTCAGCTCCATGCCGGCCGATGGCAAGGTGAGCTTCCTGATCCGCAATGTGCCCAACGGCCTGATGAGCGGCTACCTCACCGGGCGCGCGCAGCCCGGCGACACGATCAAGCTCGCCGGCCCGATCGGCAGCTTCTACCTGCGCGACGTGGCACGTCCGGTGCTGATGCTCGCCGGCGGCACCGGCCTCGCCCCCTTCCTCGCCATGCTCGACAAGCTCGTCGCCAGCGGCGGCAGCGCACACCCGATCCACCTGATCTACGGCGTCAACACCGACGCCGACGTGGCCGAGCTCGCGCGCCTGGATGCCTTCAAGGCCGCACTGCCCAATTTCAGCTACGACGTGTGCGTGGTCTCCGACGACAGCACCTGGCCGAAGAAGGGCTACGTCACCGCGCACATCGAACCTGCCCACCTCAACGAAGGCGTGGTCGACATCTATCTGTGCGGCCCGCCGCCGATGGTCGAGGCGGTCGCGGCCGACCTGCGCGCGCGCAAGGTCGAGCCCGCCAGCTTCCACTACGAAAAATTCGCTGCGAGCGTCTGACCCCCCCGACCCCGACAGGAGCATCCATGCCGAACCGATTCAAGAACAAGGTCGCCGTGATCACCGGTGCCGCGCAGGGCATCGGCAAGCGCGTCGCCGAGAAGATGGCCAAGGAGAAAGGCATCCTCGTCCTCGTCGACCGGTCAGAGATCGTGCACGAAGTTGCCGAGGCGCTGAAGAAGAAGACCGAGGTCCTCAGCCTGACGGCCGACCTCGAGAAGTTCACCGACTGTCAGCGCGTGATGGAAAAGGCGGCCAAGAAGTTCGGCCGCATCGACATCCTGATCAACAACGTCGGCGGCACGATCTGGACCAAGCCTTACGAGCACTACACCGAGGACGAGATCGAGTCGGAAGTCCGTCGCTCGCTGTTCCCGACCTTGTGGTGCTGCCGCACCGCCTTGCCCTACATGCAGGAACAGGGCAAGGGCTCGATCGTCAACGTCTCGTCGATCGCCACCCGCGGCGTCAATCGCGTGCCCTACGGTGCGGCCAAGGGCGGCGTCAATGCGCTGACTGCCTGCCTGGCATTCGAGAACGCCGAGCGCGGCATCCGCGTCAATGCCACCGCGCCCGGCGCGACCGAGGCGCCACCGCGCCGCGTTCCGCGCAACACCTCCGAACAGTCGGAGCAGGAAAAGCTCTGGTACAAGCAGATCTACACCCAGTCGATCGACAGCAGCCTGATGAAGCGCTACGGCACGCTCGACGAGCAAGCCGATCCGATCCTGTTCCTCGCCTCCGATGAGTCCGCCTACATCACCGGCAGCATCCTGCCGGTCGGCGGCGGCGACCTCGGCTGAGCGCCGCGCACTCGATACGACTCCCTCCCCTCGCCCTCCGGGCGAAATTTCGGGCCGTTCCCGCAGCAATGCGGGGCGGCCCATTTTTTTGTCGCCGCTCACCACCGCCAGGCGTGTCGCGAGCGCGCGCCGCCGGGCACGCCCCCATCACGACTCGAGGAACAAAAACGAAGCTTTGCGCGATTGCGGTAGACCCGATGATGCACCTGTCCGCGTTCTCGCCTAATCTGAACATAGACAAAACTTCTCCTCTCCCATAAAATCGAGATTATTGATTATCTCGATACATGAAGTTGATAGCGCGATAGTAGCCAGGCAGGACGACAAGAAAGCGGGCATCCGGGGCACGATGCAGCACGCATGGACCGGAGTACCGATCACGGAGCGAGGGGCCAGAAATGTCGATGAGTTTTCTCAACGCCAGCAGCAACATCTACTCGGCGGCAAGCCCGTTCGAGGTATCGGAGTACGTCAACCGGAACGTTGGCCTGCACCGGCTGCGCCTGTCCGGCTCGACGCACACCAGCGCATCTCTGCGCCACCGCAAGGCGGGCGCCCTCGATCTCTGCCGCCTGAGCTACGGCGCCGAGGCGCGCGTGCTGTCCGAGGGGCTAAAAGACATCTACCACGTGCAGTTCATCCTGCGCGGGAAGTGCCGCTACACCTTGCCGCGCTCGACGCTCGACCTGTCGGCAGGGCACTTCCTGATGATCAACCCCAACGAGCCGCTCGATCTCACCTATTCCGAGGACTGCGAGAAGTTCATCGTCAAGGTGCCCACTGCGATGGTCAATGAAGCCTGTGCCGAGCACCGCTGGTACGCCTTCGACGAGCGCATCCGCTTTCAGCAGATCCCCTACCGCTGCGAGGAACTCAGCAACTTCATGATGCTGGTCAACCTGCTGTGCGACGAGGCAGAGTCCGGCCAGGCGACACCGCAGATCCTCCAGCACTACAACCGGGTGGTGACGAGCAAGCTGATGACCATGCTCCGGCATAACGTCGACCTGGCCGCTCCCAGCCTCCATTCGGTGTGCTTCGAGCGGCTCGCGCGCTACATCGACGAGAACATCAAGCTGGACCTGAGCGCCGAACAGCTGTCGCGCCACTCCAATCTCAGCCTGCGTTCGCTCTACCTGCTGTTCGAGAAGAACGTCAGGATGACGCCCAAGCAGTACATCCGGCAGAAGAAGCTCGAGCACGTCCACGCCACCCTGATCGATCCGGCTCGCCCGGCACCGAACGTGACCGCGGTAGCACTCGAATACGGCTTCACGCACCTCGGGCGGTTCTCGGAACTCTATCGATCGACCTACGGCGTCCTGCCCTCGGAGTCGATGCGCACCCGCCAGCGCGCCTGCGCCTGACGATCGACCCGGCGTGCCGCATGCAGCGGCCGCGCCGGGTCCTTGCGCTCGCAACGGAATGCGATCGAGCGCCGAGCGCATAAGAAAAAACCACCAATCGCAAGGCGATTGGTGGTTTTTTTGTGGCGGAGTGGAC